>CAJXKR010000042.1 GCA_913055815.1 uncultured Desulfohalobiaceae bacterium
TGTTGAATAAACAGGCTATTGGTTCTTTTTCTTACTTAAAACCTAACACTCTAAAACATAAAACTTTTTCATGTTAATTTGAAATTTTTTCCCACTGATAGGCGGAAGACGCGATTTCCCGTATATCGTCGTGCCTGGGCTCCCATCCCAACACTTGTGTAATCTTCTCGGGGTCGCAGACCAGTTCCGCAGGATCCCCTACCCTGCGCTCCACTTCCTCCACCGCAAAATCGCTCCCGCTAATCTCTTTCACTACCTGAATTATCTGATTTACCGAATATCCCTTGCCGTATCCACAGTTGAATATCTCGGAACTATTGCCCTGTTCCAGATATTCCAGGCCCTTTACATGGGCCCATGCCAGATCGGTGACATGGATGTAATCCCTGACCCCGGTGCCGTCAAAAGTAGGGAAATCGGTTCCAAACACGGAAAGCCTTTCTTTCTTCCCCACTGCGCACTTACTGGCAGTCTTTATCAGATGTGTGGCTCCGGGGGTGCTCTGCCCCAACCTCCCTTCAGGATCGGCACCTGCAACATTAAAATAGCGCAGGATCACATAATTAAAATCCGGATGCGCATTCCCGGCATCCTGCAAACTCCATTCGCTTACCAGTTTGGAGCGACCGTAGGGATTTATCGGATTCAAGGGGGCAGTTTCAGGGACCGGTATCTGTTCCGGTATACCGTATACTGCTGCAGTAGAGGAAAAAATGAAATTTTCTATCCCATGCTCCACTGCTGCCCGTACAAGCCCTATTGTATTGGCGGAATTGTTGTAATAATACTCCAGGGGCTTTTCAACCGACTCTGGTACGCTAATATGCGCGGCGAAATGGATTACGGAGTCGAACTTCTCACTGGACAACAAATCCCTCAATTTATCAGAATCCTGTAGATCTCCCCGGACGAACCTGGCAGGGGGAAGAACCGATTCCTTGAAACCGGTGCTCAAATTGTCGTAAACCACTGTTTCATAACCCGCTTCATTAAGGGCCAAAACTGTGTGAGAACCAATATACCCCGCACCGCCGGTCACTAATACTTTTTTTGTCATATTACTCCCAAGTTTGAGCAAGCTTGAATTTTTATCAATCCCGGATTAACTGCCATAAACAATCCCGGAAAGCATTGTTTCACTGTGCAAACAATGCAAACAATATCTAGTAATCCCCAAGGCAAATTGTACTAATCAGTGCTTGGGCGGAAACTCACACCTCTACTACGTCGGTGCAAACCGGTACTAATTAACATACGATATCAAAGCACTACAGAATAATCAAAAAAAGCGTTTAGGGTACCACGGTAATTTTGTTCTAAATAAAATATTCTTTCTTATCAAGAAGTTATCTTTTTACTCCAGTTTTGCTTTGAAAATTTATAACTATTTAAACGCTTGATGTTCAAGTTTTCATTAAGTCTTTGATTTTATTTTGAATTTCGAGATTCGATATTCTTGATCCAGTAGGTCAAGATTGCCCGAATTTCATTCCTGCAACAAGAAAAAATTCAAATACAAACAGCTAATTGAATTCTAGAACAAAAAAGCCGTGCAAAACCTCCACCAATCATTTACAATAACGAAGATTTTTGCAATGGTCTATGTAGACTATCATCTCTATTGCCTGGTATCCTATAGGAACTGGACTTCTAAATTTTTTGGCACAAGTCCTATCAATTATATTTTTTGGACAATCAATTATGGGACAAAAACCTACCTATCAAGAATTGAAGCAAAAAGTCAGGGAACTTGAAGAATTTAAAAAAAAGACAGAAGATGAACAACAGATCACAAAAAAGATTTTATGTCTTATTAACAGTGAAAATGATGGACTTAAAGATTTAATCCGTGAAGTAACTATCCTGCTTCAGAGTTGCTCCGGATTCGAGGCTGTTGGAATTAGGCTTCGAGAAGGCGAGGACTTTCCTTATTTTCAAACTTCCGGTTTCCCTCCTGAACATATTCAACTCGAAAACCGTCTTTGTGCCGTTGATGAACAAGGTGAATTAATCAGAGATTTTTCTGGGAATCCTGTTTTGGAGTGCATGTGCGGAAATGTTATTTGTGGGAGATTTGACCCTAACCTACCTTTTTTCACTGAGTTTGGAAGTTTCTGTACAAACAGCACTACTGAACTTTTGGCTTCTACAAGTGAAGAGGATCGTAAAGCAAGGACAAGAAATCGGTGTCAGGGAGAGGGGTATGAATCAGTGGCTCTTATTCCATTGAGACAAGGTGCAGAAACTTTTGGACTACTTCAGTTTAATGATTCCAGGAAGGGACTCTTTACTTCCGAACTGATATCAATGTTGGAGCGTTTGGCCTCTAATTTGAGTATTGGTCTATCTCAAAGAAAGATACTAGGAGAATTAAAAAAGAAAGAAAAAGAGTTGAGTAAAGCCAAGGAACAGGCAGAAGAAGCCAATAGGTCCAAATCAGAATTTTTGGCCAATATGAGTCACGAAATTCGTACTCCCTTGAACGGTATAATGGGAATGTTACAACTCTTGCAGACATCTATTTTGAATGAGGAGCAGGAAAAATATGTAAAAACTGGGTTGAATTCAGCAAAAAGGCTGAAAAATCTTTTGACAGATATACTGGATCTTTCCAGAATTGAAGCTAATAAGCTCGTAATCAAAGAAGAAGAATTTGAAATTGCTGATGTTATAAGGTCAATAAAGGATATTTTTAATCAACTCATTCGAGAAAACCAGAACGATATCAGTATAAGACTAGACGAAAATATTCCGGAGAGAGTCGTCGGTGATCGAACACGCCTAAATCAAATCCTGTTTAATTTAGTAGGCAATGCAAACAAATATACCCAAAACGGTCTTATTGAATTGGATGTATCACCTTTAACAAATTTGCAATCCGATAAAAATCGATTATTGTTTATTGTCTCTGATAATGGACAAGGCATTCCTGAAGATAACTTAGACAAGGTATTTGAAATTTTCACTCAAGGCAGTGATACTTCCTTTTATACCAGAGACATAGAAGGAGCTGGCTTGGGTCTTCCCCTGGTCAAGAGGCTAGTGGATTTAATGGACGGCAGCATGTCTATTTCCAGCAAAGTAGGAGAAGGGACTTCGGTTTATGTTAGCCTGCCTTTTGAGATTCCTGAATTCCTGCAATATGATGCAAAGGAACTGCAATCAGATACACTAGAAAACAAGGCAATGGATTTGCGCGTTCTTCTGGTGGAAGACGATGAGACGGCTCAACTTCACATTCGAACCTTGTTGGAGAAACAGGGCTGCAGGATAATTGTTGTGGGCAATGGAGAAAAGGCCCTGTCTGTTCTTGATAACGAGGAGTTCGACTGCATATTGATGGACATAAAAATGCCTGTATTAGACGGAGTAGAGGCAACCAAGCAAATCCGGTCTTTAAATGCCAATTACAAAAATATTCCCATTATTGCTCTGACAGCATATGCCATGAGCGGTGACCGGGAAAAGTTCATGGATGCGGGCATGGATGACTATATTGCCAAGCCAGTGGATCAAGATGAGTTGATTCAAGTGCTGGAAGAGAATGTACAAGAATAATAAGATCCAGTAGTAAAGGCTATAGAAAAAGTTAGTCCAGATTATTAAAGACCCAAGAATATCATTTGTAGGCTTGAATATTTTGATTTTGCTGGACTACTATAGGTCCTGCTGGCACGTTATGTCCACGGGTTGGCAATTATATATTATCTTGTTTAAAGTGGTGTCCAACTAAATTATACACCGGACCACATTTGAATTGTTAACTAGTTTATATAATATAGATGTTTTTATACTTAAAGTTTTTAATAGTCCAATAAGGTTCAAAAGGGAGGGATTGTGCAAAAAATGATTTTAAGCAAATGGAACCTATTTTTATTAATGTTTATCTTGTTAAGTGCATGTAGTGCAAAGAAGCCTGCTTCAATAGATTATTCATCTAATGATCCGATATACTATAAAACAAAATACGATATCAGTATTTGTGTAGTTGTAGAGGAAAATATACCTGCAATTGAAAAGAAAGCAGCATACAGATCTCTTAACAAATCGTTTTCAAATGAATTCAAAGATCCAATTGTCAAGGACTTAAGGAAGTCAGGATTGTTTGCCAAGGTCATAGCTAATTCTGGTAAGAGAAATAAAGCAGATTTGCTATTAATCATAGATGTGAAACATTTCAAAGCTGAAGATCAATTAAATCCTTTATTTATATTTCATCCTGTAAGCTTGGGCATATTAAATCCAACTACTCTTCCAATGAAGTATGCCAATTGCAAATTATCTTTGAATTTAAAATTAATTGAACATTCAAGCAAGGATGTGATTTGGGAAGATTCTATAAATCAAGAATGGACATCAGATAATTACCAAAGAGCACCTTCAGATACTTACAAAGTCCGTTATAGTTTAATCTCTAAAAGAATAAAATCAAAAATGAAAAGAATAATAAAAGAACTTGATTCTCAAGTTGCTTCTATATCAAACAATAATGAATCTGATAATAACAAAATATCAACCCCAAATAAACAATTTCTTTCTTCCTGGCGTGCTCCTGAAAGCACCCGCCTTGTATCAATAGGAATAAGCAATTTCGATGATACTTCTATCCCTCAAGTAAATTATGCGGACAATGATGCGCAATACATTTCCTCATTTCTGAAGTCTAGCGGTGTCCCTCAAGAGAATATAACTTGCCTTACCAACAAAGAAGCCACCAGTAGTGATATCTTGGACGCCTTGTCCAAACTTAAGATGGCCACTACCGACAATTCCGAAACTGCTATCTTCTACTTCTCGGGACACGGAGCTCCTATATTGGAGGATGGCAAAATAGTAGATGCAGCACTGATGCCCTATGATGCCACTCCAAACAATATCAAATATTCCGGAATAAGAATATCGAACTTAAAAGAAATGTTGTCAGACACACAGGGTAACTGGATAGTCATACTGGATGCCTGTTTCAGCGGTAAAGAAGGCCGCAGCTTTATGGACAAAGATGTTAAGAGTATTGCAGTTGTGCCCAAAGACTACAATGTTTCCCCAGAGAAAACCAGTAATTCCTATTGGATCACTTCCACCAGCGGTGACAATTTCGCCAACTCTTTTCCAAAAAAAGAACAGGGATTGTTTACCCATTATTTTGTCAAGGCGCTGAATGGAGAAAAGGGCGTTGATAGAAATAAAGATGGCCTTATCACTCTTGAGGAAGCCTTTGCCTGGACCAAGAACAAGGTATCTTCGGTGTCGAAAAAGTCACTGGGCAAACCTCAATATCCGGAACTGACCGGGGAAGGGAATATGATTTTAACTATGCCGCAATAAGAAGTGTAAATCCGATATTGCAGTTTTTAGCTAAAATTTGTTCATTTATTGGCAAGGAGAATAAGCTGTGAAATCCTCGAATATTGGAACCTTCTTTTTAATAATATCCCTTCTTTCTTTTATTAGCTGTTCTACCCCTACTTCTCAAAAAAACATTCAAATCAGTTCCAAATATCCCCAGGCAGCATCCTTTATCAATGCACCAGAAAAGCTAGCCCGTAAGCTGATCGCATCAACTCGGGCACAGGAGGCCGGCAGAGTCGGTGTGCTTGGATTCCAAGGTCCAAACGAGAAAGTCAGCAAGTTTGGGGAATACTTTGCAGACAAGCTAAGCGGGGCTTTGTATAAAAGCGGTAAGTTTAAAGCATTTGTAGAACGCAGGCAGCTTAGGCAGATACAAATTGCCCACAACAAGGAATTCGGTATTCGATATGATCAAAAAACCGTGGAGGAATTCGGCCAAACCTTGGGCACTGACAGCCTGATCGTGGGCAGCGTACGTGATTTGGGTCAAATTCTGGATGTAACTGCCAAAGTAGTGACTTCAGCCGAGGGTAAAATTATTGGACAGGCAGGAATCCTTATCAAAAAGAATTCCGAAGTGGAGAATCTGGCAAACAAAGTTATGAGGGGAGGCCTCACCGTCTCAGTATCTCCTCCTGTAGATGGTACGGTTTTGGCGGGCAGCCAGAAGTCCAGGATGCAGGATGGTGCTGCCAGCTTTCACAATGTACCTTATGGCGACTGCTTTGTGCGTATACAAGCTAAAGGTTTCAAACCCGTGCAAAGACATGTGTCCGTACGCAAGGATTCTGTAAGTTTTCACACACAATTGAAGAGCGAAAAGCACAATGTATCCTTTCAGGTGATCCCTCCGGAGGCAAATTTATATGTAGAAGGAGAAGAAGTAAACCTGGACAAGCAGGGGTATGGCCACAAAAAGGGACTTGTATCCAAAAAATACAGCTACTCTCTATCGGCCGAGGGATACGACAGTAAAACAGGTACTTTCAATCCTGCGCAGAACCAAATAGTAAACCTGGAGCTATCAGGTAAGGATGCATATTACTCCACTAAGAATGATTTTTTTCAACAAGTTCGGAAAATAAAAGAAAACAGGGACTTTGAGGTTAAAGTATGGACAAATAAACAGCGATACAGTTTGGGAGACAAAATTCGGTTTCACTTCCGGGCAGAAAAGGAGTGCTATTTAAATCTGGTAAATGTAAACAGCCAGGGCGAGATGACCCTGCTGTTTCCCAACCGCTACCATGAGGATAATTTTGTTCAGGCAGGCAAGACATATACTATACCGGCTAAGAGTTACGACTTCTCCCTGGAGGTGCAGCCTCCAAGGGGGACAGACAGGATTTACGCCCTGGCCAGCAGCAACCCTTTAAACATATTTGATACCGACTTTTCCGGGCAGAGTTTTGTCAGCCTGGACAGAGGTAGATCCGAATCCAGCAAGATAAGAGGTATAGGAGTTAAGCTGAAGCAGACGAATTTGCATTCTGCAGCCCAGTGCGTGATTGAGGTTCGATAATACTGAGCATTTGAGAATTTTATCTCTTAGAGGTAATTATGTATAGAAAAACCATCACATAAGTCCTATTCTCTATAGTAGTCCAATCCCAGGAAATGTGAAGAATATTAATGGCCCATATGCTAGATATTTCAAATAAGAGCTATTCCCAAATTTTCCACCAACAATTTACAATAACGAAGATTTTTGCCATATTTTGTATGGACTAGCATTTCTATTGCGAGGTATCATACGGCATCTGGACTACTAAATTAGCTGGCACGTTATGTTGCGAGTAACTAAAGTTTAGAATTTGGATAATCAAACTTGATTAAGTTAACTTTCATGCTTTACAGACGCGCCTGCAAAAAGTATTTTGCAGGCAGTTTTATAGTTTTAGAGTGTTAAAGTTTTAAGAAAAATCAGAGGCTTATAATTAACATGTTTCAAAATTTAATAGCTAAAGCTACTTTTTGCAGTGGCATCTTTACATATAAAAAATTATGACAATAAACATTTTCCTAATGTTTTATTAAGTTTTAACTATTTTGGAGTGTATATATATGTCCCGAGAAAACCCATCAGTACGAGATGTTGAAAATTCACCCCCTTCCTCGGAACATTCACTCTTCACCAATGCTCCCATAGGCATCATCAATACTACTCCCGAAGGCAGGCTTTTTTCAGCCAACCCTGCCATGGCCAGGATGTTTGGCTATGATTCACCGGAAGAACTTATTGAGTCTGTACATGACATTACTACTCAGTTATATGCAGATCCCACTGACAGAGAAGAGCTAATGCGTCTTTTGAATGAAAATGGTGAAGTGATCAACTATGAGTGCAGAGGTCTTCGCCGGGATGGGGCCAAGATCTGGACCTCCTTGAATGTCAGTGCAGTACGGGACGAAAACGGCGAAATCATTCATTTCCAAAGTTTTATCATTAACATCACCGAGCGCGAACAGGCGGAAGAGGCACTGCGGGAGAGTGAAGTTAAGTATCGGAATATCCTGAAGAGTATAGAAGACGGTTTTTTTGAAGTAGATCTCAAAGGCAATTTTACCTTTTTCAACAAGTCCATGAAAGAAATTCTCGGGTATACAGATGATGAACTCATGGGGTTGAACAACAAAGAATTCATGGACGAAGAAACAGCCAGAACGGTGTTTCAGACATTCAACAAGGTTTACCAGACATCTATCCCCTGCAAGACATTTGACTGGCAGCTGATCAGAAAGGACGGCACCACCTGCTGGGTGGACACCTCTGTTTCGCCGAAAAAGGACGCAACCGGCCACACCATCGGATTCTGCGGTACGGTACGGGACGTGAACCGGAGAAAAGAGACCGAGGAAGCGTTGCGAGAGAGCGAGGAGAGATACCGGACAGTATTTGAGAATACTGGGGCCGCTACTTATATAGTGGAACCGGATACAACAATTTCCATGGTAAACAGGAAGTTCGAAGAGGTTTCGGGCTATAGCAGGCAGGAAGTTGAAGGCAGGATGAGTTGGATGCAATTTCCCCTGCAGGAAGATCTGGAGTGGATAAAAGATTATCAGAAAACAAGGAGGAAAGATGGTGGTGAAGATGTTCCCAGTGGGTTTGAGTTCAGGTTTATAGATAAAAATGGGGGAATTCGCCATGGTCATATGACCATCGGTTTAATTCCGAATACCAAAAAGTATGTTGCATCCATGGTGGAAGTTACCGAGCGCAAGCGAGCCGAAGAAGCTCTCCAGCAATCGAAGAATTACTATAAGGCTATATTCAAAACCTCCGGGTCTGCAATAGTCATTATTGAAAAGGATAAGATTATTTCCCAGATTAATTCGAAGTTCGAAAAGATAACAGGATATTCTAGTCAGGAAGTAAAAGGAAGACCCTGGACAGAGTTCGTGCATCCTGATTATCATGAAAAGTTGATGGAATATCCTCGTTTGCTGAGACAAAATCCAGATTTTGTCCCGTTCCAAGATGAATTCAGATTTATAACACGCCATGGTGAATGGAGGGATTTATCTTTTACCATAGGTCTGATCCCAGAAACCAAGCAGACTATCTGCTCTGGGATTGATATCACCGACTACAAGCAGGCAGAGGAAGAGTTGCGGGAGAGTGAGATGAAATTTCGTAACCTGTCTGATTCTACTGATACAGGAATCATGCTATATCAAGATGATTATTGGATATATGCAAATCCGGCGGCTGAGAAGATAAGCGGGTATACATTTGATGAATTAAAAAAAATGAAATTTTGGGAATTCGTTGAAGCTGAATATGTTAATTTAGTAAAAGAACGGGGTAAAGCACGGGAGAAAGGTAAACCTGCTACCTCGGGATATGAGTTAAAATTTATCACAAAACAAGGAAAAGAAAAATGGGTCCTACTTTCAGGAAATACTACTGAACTCAAAAGTGGTAAAGCTGGCTTGATTACGGTTGTTGACATCACTGACCGCAAGCAGGCGGAAGAAGCCCTGCGCCGGTCCGAGAATTACTACCGTGCTATATTTGAAACTTCCGGGTCTGCAATGTTCATTATTGAGGAGGATACCACCCTATCGCTTGTTAATTCCAACTTCGAAAAGATAACAGGATATTCTAGGCAGGAAGTGGAAGGGAAGAAATCCTGGACAGGGTTCGTGCATCCCGATGATTTGGAGAGGATGAAGGAAAGCCATTATTTGCGGCGACAAGATCCAGATTCTGCCCCGCACGAGTATGAATTCAGATTTATCACTCGCCATGGCGAATGGAGAAATACGTCTTTTACCATAGACATGATCCCCGGAACCAATCAAAGTGTCGGCTCTGGGATTGACATTACCAAACGCAAGCAAGCGGAGGAAAAGCTAAAAGAGCTCGTGGTAGAGGACCATATGACAGGATTATATAACCGAAGGGCTTTCCAGGATGATATTGCTAAAAAGATAGCTAGAAGCAACAGAAATAACAGCAAGATTTCACTCCTTACCATTGATATCGATAACTTCAAGCGTTTCAATGATGAATATAGCTATTCTGTTGGTGACGGTGTGCTTATTGAGGCTGCGGAAAGGCTGCAAAATTCAGTGAGGGAAAGCGATACAGTATACCGGATCGGTGGTGATGAGTTTGCTATTCTTCTTGACCCATTATCAAAAGAGATTGATGCCGGGGAGATTTCAGAGAGGATAATAAGGTGGAACTCCATGCCTTATATTATCCAGGATAAAGAGTTAGATTTAACGTTTAGCATAGGGGTAGCAAATTACCCCGCACTCAGCAAAGATAAAGAGGAATTGATCAATAATTCCGATATAGCTGCCAAATATGCCAAAAGAAACAAAACACGCAGCAATTATGTTTATTTCAACGCGAAACTTAATGAGGAAAAACGCAAAGAAAAGGACATCACAAGAACGATAGACCGTGCTCTTGAGGAGGACCATTTCCTGTTAAAATACCAGCCCATTTTCTCAAGAAATGGACAGATAGAGCGCGTAGAAACCCTCGCACGAATTGCCCTGCCTGAAGATGAAGGAAATATCATTTCGCCGGGAGAATTTATACCTGTCGCAGAAAAAACGGGTCAAATAAAGGATATAGACAGCCACATATTGCAGAAGGCCTGTGCAGATATGGATGATATGGCTTCTTACATGTATGATACGTACGGAACGGATTACAGGTTAGGCGTGTCAGTCAATATCTCAAGCTGTGATATTGCTGACGAAGATTTTGTTCAGAGGAATGAGTATATTTTGGACAAGATAAGTACCAGCCCGATAGATGTTTTTTTGGAGATAACTGAGCAATCGATAATTGATAATCCTGAGAATGTAATTGAAAATATAGAAGCTCTCAAAGAGAAAGGCATAAAATTTGCTATTGATGATTTTGGCAAGGGATATTCGTCTTTATCCCGCCTAACTGAATTGCCTGTTGATGAGCTGAAGGTTGATAAGGCATATATAGACAATATATGCCATAATGAGAAGCATTTGGGGGTTGCTAAATTTATAACCCACCTGGCAAATGATCTTGGGATAGAGTCTACAGCAGAAGGGGTTGAAACGGGAAAGCAGTATGATGTAGTGTGCTCAATAAAATGCAACAACCTGCAGGGATTCTATTCTGAAAAGCTCAGCCCGCCTCTTCTCTACAATGAATTAAGAGATTTTGTGACTCGTACGTAACAGTCTTCCTGTTGTCGAACCTTTCTACTGACTAGCAAAGTCAGATGCCTTCCAGTGCATCAAAATTACATATTTATTGATCAACGGCGAGCAGGTATGATTCGATACGGAACTTAGCAATTTTGTATATGTATTATGTTTTTTTGGCTAAATATTTAACATACTGAAATATATGTAACTAAACTATATCAAGCCAGGGTTGATATCTTCATTTATATTAGCTAGTTATAGTAATGCACAACAGAAGGCACGTTATGTTGTCTGTAAACTGGATAACCTTTTATTTGCTTTTGATAACAAAACCGGTTATAATAATTTATATGGTCCAATTTTGTACTCTAAAGCTTGTTTAAATTAAGCGGAAGCAATATTTGAGTAACACCCTGGAAAAGATAAAGCAGCTTGTTAACTCTGGTGATGTCCGAATATCTGAACATGGGTATGAGGAACTTGTTAATGACAATTTAACTGCTCGAGAAATTATAACCGGCTTAAATAATGCTATTTTGGTCGAGGATTACCCGGATTTTAGAAAAGGTGCTACAGTTTTAGCATTACAAAAGGAAAAGAACAATGAGCCAGTTCATGCTGTATGGGGAATACCAAAGGGATTCAATAGACCCGCGGTTCTAGTAACTGCGTATAGGCCAGATCCAAAATTTTGGAATGAAACTTTTACGGAGCGTGAATAATGCAAAAACGTAAACAAATCAAATATATCCATGTAGGGGGATATGCAGCAGAAGTGGATGTGGAATTGTTAGAGGATGAAAGTGACTGGTCTCCGTATTTGACCATACAAGATGCTTATAAACTTGATGATGTTCGGGAAGCTCTAAAGCAAGATGATTTAAAAACTGCTTCAAAGTATGCTCGTTTATACAAAATGCAACCAATCGCCATATAGTGTGTTCAATTTTCTAAGTCTTAATTATCGGGGCAGATCCGAATTCTGCCCCTTTTAGAACTATCTGTAAATGTTTTCTATCCAATGAAGGGCTTCTGTATCACTTACTTTCCCAGATATCGTTGAGTAGTGGAAAGATTTGCATGGCGTAGTATTAGTTTGCTTACTATTTCAATTGGGGTTCCTGCTCTGGATGCATATGTAGCAGCATGACGTCTTAAATCATGAGTTCCCTTGTGAATGAAAAAATAACAATGGGCTGCTGAATTGGACAGACAGGAAAGGAAATAACTGCAACTAGTTGTGAAGACTAGGATCTCTATGGCAAGGTATTCTAAAGGATTTGGACTACCCAATGTCCTGGCACGTTATGTCCATGGGTTGGCAATTATAAATTATCTTGTTTAAAGCGATGTGCAACTAAATTATAAACCGGACCAGTGAGTATTTAAATCTATTTCTTGAATTTTTGCAGAACATATTTATAGTAACTGTCATGGTCAAATTCAAACATAACTCTGACCTTTCTGCCCTTTTTCTTCTTCACCAATGCTCCCTGTTTTTTACCTTCTGTTATTACATCCAATTTTAGTTCGGAAGAATTGGTAATTAATCCCGGCTTCTCAAGGAAGGTGGTTGTGAGTACATCCCACATCTCGTAGCCGGCTTGGTTCACCTCGGACAACCCGGTGATTATACTGTAACTCTGAAAGGCCAGTCTGGAATATTTGTATTTTTCTCCCTGTTTTTTTAATTTTGTCAGGAATTCCTTTGTAATCTTGGCGTTGTCGGTTATGTCCAGGGGGAACTCTATAATGGGAAAGGATGTATTTTTAAAGACCCACTTGGTAGAACTCGGGTCCCAGAAAACATTCCATTCGGCTTCTTGATTTGCGGCCTGCTTTGGAATAGCGGGAGGATTCCCCAGATTGCCGGGAACGTTTATAGCTCCCCCCATCCAGATGAGCCGCTTGATGCCTTTTTCAAGTTCTGGATTTTTAGACAGTACCAGGTATAATGGAGTTAACGGACAATTAACCAAAAGTGTTACAGGCTCTTTATTTTTAATGGCCCGCTTTAGCGATTTTTTTAATAATTTTTCACCTGAAGGATAACCTGGAGCAGATTCATAATCATTTAATAGTCCCACATTACCCTGCTGGATACACTGTTTCCTAAAATCCCAGGGAAAAGGATTCCAGCCGCGGGCTCTACTTAAAGCTACTGGTATATCGGTTTGACCGGTAAACTGTTGAAATTTCCACTGTGTATTTACAGCCGGGATATCAATACAGTCTGCATTAACTATAATCACACCTTTTAAATCCACACTATCCATAGTGGAAAGCAACAGATAGGATACGTATTCGTCTATTGCTCCATCGTGGAGATAGATTACCGGCTTGCTATTATTATTTTCAGCGTTAGCTACAAGGGGATTTACAATATTTAAAAACAGAAAAATCCCCAGTAGAATACAACCTGTGCGTATTGCCGTTTTTAGCACTTTTTGATACATCATGCCTCCTTACGATAATTTTGTTATCCTCTATATGAACTAAGGATTTCAAAGTTCTTGTTCCTTCGGAGAGAAATCTTGTCCGGTAAAGACAAGAAGATTGCCCAAGTATCGAAGTTTAAAAAAATAAATACATTTATTCAATAGGTTGTTTTCCAAAATGGGATCATTATACCAGTTTTCGGGGGGACAGACCTGTCTGCGAACTGATCAGAGCGCTATCTCTAGGTTGCCATTTTGGGTTCGATACCCGATTCTAATTTTTCGTACCTTTTTTTTAATCCTTGAATCAGGTAGCCACTTTCCAGAAGATGCTGATAATGAGCAAGCGTGGTAGTATTACCCGCATCCTAAAGTTGACCTAACAGTCTCTGATAGGAAACTATCTGTCAAGCATAGTCCTAGTCCTATAACTCTTTAGACATAATGGTTGAAAAGGTTTTGAGGCCTACCCCTTGCAAACGTGGGTTAAGCTGTGGAATACATATCCATTAAAACAATTTCACAACTAAGAGCCACAATCAAGGAGGTAGGCCATGACTCCATCATAATTTATGTCGGACTTGATGTCCACAAAGAAAGCATCGAAGTATCTGTTATCGAAGAATATGATGAAGCAAGACATTATGGGAAACTCCGCAACAAGATTTCTGCAATTGACAACGTGATTCGTCGTCTTCAATCAAAAGGTCCCAGGGAACTGAAATTCGTTGTTGTTTCTTGACAATTTCAACCATACCAGCAGTCCAATCCCTGGAAATGTGAAGAATATCAATTCTAGGCTTGTTATCGGGGCAGATTGAATTCTGCCCCTTTTAGAACTATCTGTAAATGTTTTCTATCCAATGAAGGGCTTCTGTATCACTCACTTTGCCCAGATATCGTTGAGTGGTGGAAAGATTTGCATGGCGAAGTATCAGTTTGCTTACTGTTTCAATTGGGGTCCCTGCTCTGGATGCATATGTAGCAGCATGCCGTCTTAAATCATGAGTTCCCTTGTGAATGAAAAAATAACAATGGAAGGCTGAATTGGACAGGTATTGACAGGAAAGGATATAACTGCAACTAGTTGTGAAGACTAGGATCTCTATGGCAATGTTTTCTAAAGGATCTGGACTACTGAATATCCTGGCACATTATGTTGTCCAATTAAGTTATATAAGATAGATATTATAATGATAGGTGATTGTGAAAACAGAAATAGATGGAAACTTTTTAGATGAATAGAGATCAATTATTTGATATAATTCAACAAGGAAGAATTGAATGGTCTTCACATGCTTTAAGAAGGATGCTGGAACAAAATATTAGCAGAGCAGCTGTGAAGCACATAATTTGCTATGGAGAGAAAATTGAAAATTATCCGTCTGATTCTCCTTTGCCAAGTGGGCTATATTTCGGAATATGGAAAGATCAGCCATTGCATGTTGTGATTGCCTATGATTATACTAACCATAAGGTGTTTTTAATTACTGCTTATTGGCCGGATAAAGACCACTTTGAAGCAGATTTCAAAACTAGGAGGTTGTAATGAGTTCAAAAGATACTTGCCCACTTTGTGGTGGGACTAAAAAGTCGGGTACTACAACCTTTACAGTTGATGGAAAAGAAACTTTAGTAGTAATAAGAAATGTACCCGCTATAATTTGTTCTTTATGTGGTAACGAATGGCTTTCTGATGAAGTAGCTGCAAATGTTGAAAATATAGTAGACGAAGCAAAAAACAAAAAACATTTATTTGAAGTAACTCAATATAGTGAAGTCGCATAAGATATTAACCAGGGGGTTTCGAATTTGTTTTTTTATCTATGTCCTAGCAACAGGGCTATATCTCGCTGATAGTCTAATCTTTGAATATGTGAGGTATAGCAATTTTAGGCCCCAATATTTTAGGTTCGATAATACAAAGGATTCCCAATTTTTCAAGAACAATTTACAATATTGAACTTATTTGCGCTCCTGTATGATGCGCCTGCAAAAAGTCTTTTGCAGGCAGTTTTAGAGTTTTAGGGTTTTAAAGTTTTAAGAAAAATCAAAGAGT
>CAJXKR010000043.1 GCA_913055815.1 uncultured Desulfohalobiaceae bacterium
TGTTAAGGTTTTAAGTAAGAAAAAGAACCAATAGCCAGTTTATTCTACAAGTTGAGAACCTTTTCTCGCAACGAAGGTTTTCGTTGACGAGATTGCCCATGCTTCGTTGTGCACGTTAGGGCATGGGAGTTTACATGAAAAACTGTGTAAGTGTATATGACTGTTAATAATCAAAGTGTTCGAAGTTCTCGCTACTTCGTAGCCGAGATTGCCCATGCCTGGTTGTGTCCGGCAGGGCATGAGAGTTGAGATAAAGCTAGAAACACTACTGCGCAAGTCTTATATTGCGAGTGTTTACAAAATCAAATCAGCAGGAGCAGTAACTATGGAAAACAGCTCCAAATATCTACCTCACGAGGGAGCCAAATGTTCCAGATGCAGAGAAAAGGCTTCTATTTGCCTTCCAGCCCACCGGGCATGCTTCTGTCAGGAATGCTTTGTCCACTATTTTGAAAACGCGGTTGAGCGGGGAATAAAAAAAATGAAGCTGGACAGGCAAAAACCCCTGATGGTTGCTGTATCCGGGGGGAAGGACTCTCTGGCAACTTGGCAGGCCCTTCACGAACTGGGACTTAATACCAAAGGACTGTATATAAATCTACAAATAGATGAATTTTCCCCAAAATCCAGGGAGGCCGTACAAAAATTTGCACAGGAGCAGGGGCTGGATTGGTCTGAATCCGTCCTGAAAACAGAACTCGGATATACCATCCCAGAACTGCATCAAAAGAGGCAAAAGAAATTCTGCTCTCTTTGCGGAAGAATCAAGAGGCAATTGATCAACAGGGTGGCTGCACGGGAAAATTTCCAAACAGTTGCCACCGGGCACAACCTGGATGACGAAGCATCCAGGCTATTGGGGAATCTTATAGATGACCGGCAGGATTTCGTGAAAAAACAATATCCTTTTCTTCCCTCTCCGCATCCAAGTATCCCGGCGAAATTCAAGCCATTGTACAGGCTGGAGAAAAAAGAAATCCTCTATTACTGCGAATTGAAAAATATTCAATATCTAAATCAAAAATGCCCTTTTTCAAAAGGTGCCACCAGCAAATACTTCAATCAGACCTTGGAGTTTTTGGAGGACAAAATGCCGGGCACCAAAAGGAACTTCCTGTATTCCTATCTGAAAAAAGAAAAAAAACTGGTATACGAAGAGCCCTTCAATACCTGCAGGGAATGCGGAGAGCCCTCCTACATGGATATATGCGGAATCTGCAGGTTGAAGAATTCATTGTCCCGGGACGATATTAAAAAATTATAATTCCGGGATTGACTTGATACTCAACCCTTAATAGTATACTGGTCAGACCTCTTACCAGTTTGGGAAACTTTATGCAAAACCAAGACAAGAAATACACCAGTCCGGTAATACACGCGGAACAAACACTTATTAACGCGATCCTGGACAACGAGTATCCACCCGGGAGTCTCCTCCCCAATGAACGAACACTGGCCAAGGAGCTGAACATTACCCGTCCCACCCTGAGAGAGGCCCTGAAGAGGATGGAAAGGGACGGGTGGCTGTGTATCCGGCACGGCAAACCCACCACTGTCAATCATTTCTGGACACAGGGAGGATTGAACGTACTAAGCGGGATAACCCAGTTCCGGGAAAAACTACCTTCCAATTTTATCTACTATCTATTGGAAATACGGATAGCGGTTGCACCCCACTACACCAGCCTGGCGATTCAGGTAAACAGCGCAAAAGTGCTTGAATCCCTGTCTTCAACTGGCTACCTGGATCAAGATCCCCATGAATTCGCCAGATTCGATTGGGACCTGCACCACAATCTAGCCGTGTATTCCAATAATCCTGTATATACCTTGATACTGAACGGATTTAAAAACACCTATTTCCAGCTTGCCGGTCTTTATTTCCAGTTTCAACAGGCAAGGGAAAAATCCTGGACTTTCTACCAAAGACTGCGGAAATTGGCTGAACAGGGAAATTACCTGCAAGCCAGGGAACTCACTGAGGAAACAATGCGGGAGAGCCTGGATTTGTGGAAAGAAATAGAACAAGGAGAATTTTTATGAAAAGATGGAACGGATGGGGGGATACGGAAATCTACATGTCCTTGTCACCCGGGGCGAAAGACCTGCTGGTTCAAAAGACGGGAGAGGGGACCCCGCAAAAAGACTCTGACATGGAATCAGTCCTGTCAAAAGTCCCGGAATCCAAATTGCCAGAGCATCCAACCATATCCAGGGACCCCAGGTCCCGCCTGCTCCATGCCAGGGGCCAAAGCATGCCGGATTGGATAGCCTTAAGGAGCGGGCAAATTTCCAGTTTCCCGGACGGAGTTGCATCCCCCACAGACCGGGAGCAACTCCAGCAAGTACTGGACTTGGCGCAAAAGTCGGAAAGCGTATTGATTCCCTACGGGGGAGGGACCAGCGTACTGGGGCATATCAACCCCAGGGAAACCGACAGGCCGGTAATCACACTTTCCCTGAACAGGTTGAACAAGATGCTGGACATTAACGAAAAGTCCAGGCTGGCCACTTTCCAGAGCGGAATACTGGGCCCGGACTTGGAGAACAAATTACAGAAGGCAGGTTACAGATTGGGACATTTTCCCCAATCCTTTGAATACTCCAGCCTGGGAGGGTGGATAGCTACCAAATCCTCCGGGCAGCAATCATTTGGCTACGGCAGGATAGACGATTTGTTTTGCGGGGGAAACGTACACACCCCACAGGGAGAACTGCATCTAGCAGTCCATCCCTCGTCTGCCGCCGGTCCGGATTTAAAACAGATAATCCTGGGTTCGGAAGGCAGAATCGGTATCCTCTCGGAAGCAACGGTAATGATAAGCCCGATTCCGGAAGTGGAGCAATTCTACGGCATGTTCCTGCCGCATTGGGAAGCCGCGCAAAAGGCCGTGCAATATCTTGCGCAGAATCAATTCCCAATTTCCATGATCAGGCTAAGCAATGCAGAGGAGACCAGATCCCAGCTAGCCCTGGGAGGACACGACAGATTGAACCAATATATCAAGAAGTACCTCAAAATGCGGGGTATAAACCCGGAAGAGGCGTGCATGCTCATGCTGGGGTTCACCGGCTCCAAGTCCGGGGTCAAGTATGCCAAGTCCGAAGTTCTGCCTATTTTGAAAGGCAAGTTCAATGCAGTGAACATGCATCGCTTCATGGGCAATGCCTGGGACAAAACCAGATTCAAGGCCCCGTACTTAAGGAACACCCTCTGGGATGAGGGATACGCAATAGATACCCTGGAGACCGCAGTTACCTGGGACAAAGTAACCCAGACCATGCAGGCGGTGGAAGACTCCCTGCGCTACGGACTGGAAGACCTCGGGGAAAAAGTGCACGCATTTTCCCACCTTTCCCACTTCTATACCACGGGTTGCAGCCTGTATACCACCTACTGCTTCCGGATAGCCTCCACCCCGGAAGAGACTTACAGTCGCTGGCAAAGACTCAAGGATGCGGCAAGTCGGACCATAATCGAGCAACAGGGGACCATAAGCCACCACCACGGAGTGGGAATCGATCACCGGGATTACCTGGCTGCGGAAAAAACAGAGCTGGGTATTTCCACCCTGCAGTCCCTGTGCAGGCATTTCGATCCCCGGGGAATCATGAACCCCGGGAAGCTTGTGGAATAAACCAACATGTGTTGAACATGAAAAGTTTTAGGTTTTAGGGTTTTAAGTAAGAAAAAGAACCAATAGCCTGTTTATTCAACAAGTTGAGCACCTTTTCTCGCAACGAAGGTTTTCGTTGACGAGATTGCCCATACTTCGTTGTGCCCAGCAGGGCATGGGAGTTAACACTAAACACGTGACAAAAACCATAGGATATTTAATCTATGTGGAAAGGCTATAATAGGGAAAACTATCTACAAGAACTGGATCGGGAATTCGACGTTATTGTTATCGGCGGAGGTATTACAGGGGCGGGAGTCTTGAGAGAGGCCTCCGGAATGGGCCTTAAAACCTGTCTTCTGGAAAAAAGGGATTTTGCCTGGGGCACTTCCAGTTGGTCCTCCAAGATGGTGCACGGTGGACTGCGCTACCTGAAACAAGGGGATATCAAGCTCACCCTGGAATCGGTTTGGGAGAGAAAGCGACTACTAAAAGAGGCACCGGAACTGATCCGGCCCCTGGATTTCCTGATCCCTGTTTATCAGGAGCACGCCTCGCAAAGATATCTCATGCAGACCGGACTCTTTTTGTACGACCTCCTGGCCCTGCAATGGAAGCACAAGACCTGCTCCGCAAGCAATCTGCTGCATAAAATCCCCAATCTGGAAAGCCGTGGTCTGTTACAGGGAATCAGTTTTCAGGACGCACTGACCGACGACTCACGCCTAGTAATGGCGCTCCTGGGCCAAGCTTTGGGAGATGGGGCAATACCGCTAAACTATTGTTCAGTGGAAGACGTAATCCATGAGAAGGACAGAATAGCCGGGGTAATGGCCTTGGATCGTGCAAACAACAGGTATCTTGATATCAGGGGAAGGGTGATCATTAATGCCACCGGGGTCTGGGCGGACCAAGTCTGTCAAAAAGCGGGCGGAAACATTCCACTTCGCCCACTGAGGGGGAGCCATTTCGTGGTCTCCAGTGAGAGCCTGCAGGTACCCTGTGCTGTCACATTCTTTCATCCGGAAGACAAGCGACCCATCTTCGCTTTTCCCTGGAACGGGGTCACGGTGGTGGGAACTACCGACCTGGACCATGCACACGACCTGAACTCCCCTCCCGGAATGTCGCGCCGGGAGTTCGAATACCTGCAAGAGGGAATAAAGCAAATTTTCCCTAAAGCGGAGATATCGGAAAAAAATATCATCTCCACTTTTTCCGGAATAAGACCTGTGGTGAAGACCAACATGCGCAATCCTTCCAAGGAACCCAGGAAACACGTGATCCAGGACTACCAGGGAATGGTCACGGTTACAGGCGGAAAATTGACCACGTTCAGGCTCATAGCCAGGGACGCGTTAAAAACCGCCCAAAAGTACCTGGGAGGACTCCCGGGACTGAAGGAAAATCCCGCGGTGTTCAAGATTCCGGAATTCCAGGTCCCGCCGGATACAAAACTTTCCGGAAGGGACTTTGATCGCCTATTGGGCAGATACTGCACAGACACCCCCTCCTTCCTGGATCAGGCAAATCCGGAAGAACTGGAGTTCATAGAAAACACCAATACCTTGTGGGCGGAAATAAGGTGGTGCCTGCGCAACGAAGCGGTGAACCACTTGGAGGACCTGCTCCTCAGGAGAACCAGATTGGGGCTTTTGCTCCCCCGGGGAGGAAGTTCTGTTCTGGACCCGGTACTGGATATCTGCAGGCAGGAACTGGGTTGGGACCCGGAAATGACAGAGAGGGAAAAAGAAGCCTATCTCAAACTGTGGGAGGACTTCTACAGTCCGGATTTCGAAAATCGCCAAGCCTGACTGAAACGTTCGAAATTCGAGGTTCTATTTGTTATCTCAAGGCTTTTGACTATCCAGAATTATGAAAGGAAGTATAAACCATGTCCTACAAACCCTACCTTCTATCCATTGACAACGGCACTCAAAGCGTGCGTGCACTGGTTTTCGATCTGCAGGGAAACCTGATCCACAAGGTGCATATCCCGATAGAGCCCTATTATTCCACTCATCCGGGCTGGGCTGAACAGGACCCGCAAATCTTCTGGCAGAGCGTATGCGATGCATGTCAGGGCATCTGGCAAGACTCTGATATCACTCCGGATCAGATAGCAGGAGTGGCAGTAACCACCCAAAGGGCCACTGTAATCAACCTGGACTCTGCCGGCAATCCATTGAGAGATGCAATAAGCTGGCTGGATCAGAGGCGCTCTGAAAACTATCCTGACGTGGGAAGATTGTGGAAGCTAATCTTCAAAATGGTGGGCCAGTCCGGAACTGTGAAGTACTTTCAGAGCAAGGCGTCCAACAATTGGATTGCCTACAATCAAACCCAAGTCTGGGAAAAAACGCACAAATACCTGCTGCTTTCCGGGTACCTGAACTACAAGATCACCGGGGAATTCACTGATTCAGCTGCCAGTCAGGTGGGCTATCTCCCGTTCAACTACAAGGACCTCACCTGGTCCTCGGACCGGGACTGGAAATGGAAGGCACTGCATATTGACAGGGACAAGCTCCCGGAATTGGTAAATCCGGGTGAAAAAATCGGGGAAATCCGGGATCAGGCAGCCGGAGAGACCGGATTACTCTCCGGCACCCCGGTAATCGCAGCTGCCGCGGACAAGGCCTGCGAAGTGCTGGGCACCGGTACCACCGGACTGCACCAGGCCTGCCTGGGTTACGGGACCACAGCCACAGTGAATGTTACCTCCAGTAAATACACCGAGCCCACCCCCTTCATTCCGCCCTATCCTGCGGCAATCCCCAACAACTACAGCATCGAGGTGCAAAACTTCCGCGGATTCTGGCTGGTTAGCTGGTTCAAAAAAGAATTCGGACACAGGGAGCAGGATATTGCTCCCCAGGAAGGCTTGACCCCGGAAGAATTGCTGAACCGGATGCTGGACCAGGTCCCTGCGGGCTCGGTAGGGCTCATGACCCTGCCCTATTGGACACCCGGCGTACGTATCCCGGGACCGGAGGCCAAGGGATCCATTATCGGATTCGCGGATCTACACACTAGGGCACACATATACAGGGCAATCCTGGAGGGACTCGCTTATGCCCTCCGCGAGGGAAGCGAACGGATCCAAAAGCGCACCAAACAGAAGATAACCAGCCTGGCAGTAGCCGGAGGAGGATCCCAGAGCGACCGGGTAATGCAGATAACAGCCGACATTTTCGGCCTGCCCGCGAGCCGCCCGCATGTTTACGAGACCTCGGGACTGGGAGCGGCTATAGATTGTGCAGTGGGACTGGGGCTTCATTCCGACTTTGACACCGCTATCAGGGAGATGACCAGAAGCACCGCGGTATTTGAACCAAATCCTGATACGCACGATTTTTACAATCAGCTCTATACCAGGGTATACAAGCACATGTACAAGCAACTGAAACCCCTGTATCAGGAGATCCAGGATATTACCGGATATCCATAGGAGCTGAAAGCTAAAAGCTGAAAGCCAACTTTCTGCCTATTTCCAGGGCCTTTTCGTTCATGGACAGCCTTTCCCCGGAAAATCTGGAGGAAAGGGAGTTAAGTATGGATTCGGTCTTGACCAGTTTGGTAAGTTCCTGCAATGCCCCCAGCATGCAGATATTCAAGGCAGGCGCACTCTCCAGCTCCCTGGACAATTGGCTGTACATTGGCAAACTTATCTGCCTGGCCTCGGCCTTTTGCTTGTAATCCACGAAATGGGAATCCATCAACAACAGTCCACCCGGTCTTATAATCCGGTAATAATCGTTGTATGCCTCCTGGGCCAAACAAACCATTGTATTGGGCTGGTTAACCCTGGGGAAATCTATCTGTGACTCGGAGATAATTATCTCTGCCCTGGTGACACCTCCCCTGGCAGCAGCACCGTAGGATTGGGTCTGTACCGCGTTCAAATCTTCGTATACAGCAGCAGCCTCTGCAAAGATTATGGCCGCGGTTACCACACCCTGGCCACCTGATCCTGCAAATACTAAACGGTGTCTCTGCATATACTCACGCCTTGTCCATACCTTGGACTTGATTTTGGTATTCGGTGCAATATTCCGGCAACTCTTCCTGCAAAAATATCCCCCTTTCGATCAGTTCCGCGTCACTGTCCCGGTCCTTTTTATCCCTGTGCACGGTATTTTCCTTGTAGGCCTGCAGCATGGACACAGCGTCCCCCCACTGGTTCTTCCTCCCGAAATGGGTCGGACACTGGGACATGATCTCCACCACGGAAAATCCCTGGTGCAGGATAGCCTGTTTGAGATACTCAGTGATTTCCTTGACGTGATAGGTTGTGGTCCTGGCCACGAAACTCGCACCGGACGTCATGGCGAGGTTAACCGGATCAAAAGGGGCATCAATGGTGCCCTGCGGGGAACTGGAAGCCTTGACACCCTTGCCGGACAAAGGGGAATATTGTCCCCCGGTCATGCCGTAGATCCTGTTGTTCATCACTATCGCGGTCATATCCATGTTGCGCCTGCAGGCATGCAGAAAATGATTCCCGCCTATCGCCAGGCTGTCCCCGTCTCCCATGGGGATCAAAACCTGCAATTCCGGCCTGCTCATCTTTACACCGGTTGCAAAGGCAAGGGCCCTGCCGTGCAGGGTGTGCAGGGTGTGAAAATCCACGTATCCGGAAATCCTGGAGGAACAACCTATCCCGGAAACCATGACAATACTGTTCTTGTCCAACTCCGATTCCTCCACAGCCCGGAGCATATTGTTCAGGACTATTCCGTGCCCGCAGCCCGCACACCAGATATGCGGAAAGAACTTCTCCCGTATATAGTCATTTACCGCCATACAACACCTTTATCTTCGACCGCAAAAAAAATAATTCCCGGCTTTCAGTCAGAGGCATATTTCATAACTTCTTGATTCTTCGGTCTTCTGTCATCTGTACTCTGTCCTCTGCCCCTGCAAAACTAATTTTTGCAGGGGCTCTCTCTAAACTCCCCTTCCCCTGATGATCCTGAGCACATTCTTTATGTTCGTGGGAGTGATAAATTCCCCGTCCACTCTATTGGCCAGAAACACCCTTTCCGGTTCCTTGAGTGCTTTTTTCACTTCCTGGACAATCTGGCCCATGTTCATTTCCACTACCACCACGTACTGGGCGTTACTGCACTTCTCCCGGATCAGGTCCTGGGGAAAGGGCCAAAGACTCTGAAGTTCCAAAAGACCCAAAAACTCCCCGCGTGCCCGCCTGTTCTTGACAATATGCAGTGCGGAACGCGCTGCTGAGCCGTAGGATATTAGCACGCAGTCCGCATCCTCCAGGAAGTATTCCTTGTACCTGCTGATTTGATCCACTGAGTTCTCGATCTTGTCCACCAAATGATGTATCAGGCCGTCCACCACACCGGGGTCGTTGGTAGGGAATCCCCACATGTCATGGTACAGGCCGGTGACGTTGTACCTGTGCTCGCCTCCGAAGTCAGACATGGGCAATCTACCGTCCTCCCTGGGGAGATAGGGATGGTAATCCACCCCTTTTTCCACGCTTGTGCGCAACCTCTGCACCACCGGGACTTCCTCCCGGCCCGGCAGAAACATCTTCTCCCTCATATGGGCGAGCACTTCGTCCAAAAGCAGTATCACCGGTGTGCGGTATGTCTCTGCCAGGTTGAACGCATCCACTGTTATCTTGTACAAGTCCTGATGGCTGGAAGCGGTAAGTGCGACAATGGAATGGTCCCCGTGCCTTCCCCATCTGGCCTGCATCACATCCCCCTGGCTTCCCTGGGTGGGCAGTCCGGTGGATGGACCAGAACGCTGCACATCCACTATAACACAGGGTATCTCCGCCATTACAGCAAATCCTATACCCTCCTGCATGAGTGAAAATCCCGGCCCGCTGGTGGCGGTCATGACCTTGTGGCCGGTCAGGGAAGCGCCAATTATCGCACACACCGAGGATATTTCATCCTCCATCTGGATATACTTGCCCCCCAAAGCAGGAAATACTTGGGAGACCTGTTCCAGTATCTCGGAAGAAGGGGTAATGGGGTAACCTGCATAAAACTGTAGTCCGGCATATATAGCCGCCTCCACGCAGACCCTGTTACCCTGCATGAACCTTGCCTTGCTATCCATATTCCAAATCACCTGTTTGCAATAAGTTCACTTGTTACTGGCAACTCACCTTACTCCTTTTCACAATCAGTAAGCGTTACTGCCAAATCCGGACATCTCCTCTCGCACATCCCGCATTGGATACACTGCTCCCCATAAGCGACAAACGCCTTTTCATCCACGTCCAACTGTAGCACCTGCTTGGGGCAGAACTGCACACAAATCCCGCAACCCTTGCACCATTCCCTGTTGATCTCCGGGCCGGTACTGCATTCTTCAGTTTGTTCTTTTGCCATATTGCTTTACCCAGTTAAGAGTAACATAAAAAAGTTTTAGGTTTAAGGTTTTAAGTAAGAGGATCTTTTAGCAATACTTTTCATGCTTCGTTGTACCCGCGAGGGCATGGGAGTTAACACTTCTTCGAAAGTCCTAAACGAAAGAATTATTGTTTTCTATTTCATGCACTTCCAGATTCTCATCTACCCATAGCCCTATGATGGGGATATTTGGGTATTGCAGATCAAGAAACTGTATGCCGGAAATCAAATGTTGCTCCTGTTCATCCCGGCTAGCAGGATTCCCTGCGCAATCGTTATGCCCCACAAGTGCAATACCCACCGAGGAATGCTTATCCACCGAAATATTGATTCGCTTAAGTACGGATTGAACCAAATCTTCATCTGTGTGTTTCGCCAAAACAAGATTTGGTCCGGGCTCGGTGATAGAATCGACATACAAAACATTGAAACGATCCTGCAAATACCTGATCACAGGCAATTGGACCCGGCCATCCATACAATTGACTGCTGTGCAAAAACTCATTCTCGGTCTCCTCGTATTCTAGACAGGCATAGCCTGGATTTTATTAACTCTACAGTCAAAATCTCAAGATAAAAATTAAACACTTGCTTTTTGAGCGCTGATTTCCTATAACACAACTTGAAAAAACAATACAAGATTTACTGTTACAACTCAACCGATTAACACGCATACAAATCTGCAAAACAAAAATCTTAGGCGGGAGTATTATGAGCATCTTGATCAAGAATGTATTACTGAACCAGCAAGTGGTAGATGTGTACATCAAGGGCAACCGGTTTGAAATGATCGCCCCCAACCTGGATATAGAAGCCGAACAAGTCATAGACGGCACCGACAAGGCCATTACGCCCTCTTTCGCAAACGGCCACACCCACGCAGCCATGACCCTGCTCAGGGGGTATGCTGAGGACATGGAACTGCATACCTGGCTGAATAATCATATTTGGCCATTGGAAGGCAAGCTAACAGAGGAAGACGTATATGTGGGTTCCAAACTGGCCTGCCTGGAAATGATCAAAAGCGGGAGCACCTTCTTCAACGACATGTACTGGCATTTTTCCAGTACAGCCCGGGCAGTAGAGGAAATGGGGATAAGGGCGGCCCTGTCCTCGGTGTTTATCGACTTCAACGATCCGGACACTGCAGACTACCGCTGGAAGGAGTGCCTGGAGCTGTTTGATCAGAGCAGGAACCTGGATCCCAGGATAGATTTCGCCCTGGGTCCGCATTCCATTTATGCAGTAAGCAGGGATTCCCTGCTTAAGGTAGGGGATTTTGCAGAAAAACACGACCTGCAAATACATATACATCTTTGCGAAACCCAAAAGGAAGTGCAGGATTCACTGGAACAACACAATCAGACGCCGGTGCAGTACCTGCATTCCCTGGGACTGCTGGGCCCCAATCTCTGTGCCTGTCATTCCATCTGGCTGAATCACGAGGATATGGATCTATTGGCTGAAAACGATGTCAAGGTGATCTACAATCCGGTTTCCAATTTGAAACTCTGCTCCGGGAATTTCCCCTACCAGGAACTCAAGAAGAGGGGAATCAGGATCGCACTGGGCACAGACGGGTGCTCTTCCAACAACAATCTGGATATCTTGGAGGAAATGAAGTTCGCCGCCCTGACCAACAAGGCGCACTGCCAGGACCCCGCCATCATGCCGGCATCTGAAGTATATACAGCCTCAACTCACACCGCGGCAAAGATATTCGGATTGGATTGCGGTGAAATAGCAGAAGGCAAACTCGCGGATTGCATCCTGATCAATCTGAACCATCCGCAAGTAGTACCCAACTACAACCTGGTTTCCAACCTGGTGTATTCAGCCAACGGCGGTTGCGTAGACACCACCATCTGTAACGGGGAGATACTGATGCAAAACAGGGAATTTCCTGGAGAGGAGGAGATTATATCCCAAGCCCGCGAAACTGCACGCAGGCTGATAACCACAAACTAACAACTGTCTTGCATTTAAACTCTCATGCCCTAGCGGGCACAAGGAATGATGGGCAATCTCGACTACGAAGTAGCGAGGGCAATCTCGACTACGAAGTAGCGAGGGCAATCTCGTCTACGAAGTAGCGAGGGCAATCTCGTCTACGAAGTAGCGAGGGCAATCTCGTCTACGAAGTAGCGAGAAAATTGACCCAAGCTATCTCGGAAGCTTAATAAAAAGCTTTCGCAGTAGTGTTAATAAATTGATCTTTACTTCCATGCCCTAGCGGACACAACAGAGCAAGCAAGAAGTTAACAGTCATCGGTTATCAGTTATGTGGTTAAGAACTGGCATTCCCAGATAACAGATAACTTTTTAACAGATAACAATTTTTCATTTCCCTTTTGTAAACTTCAATTGTTTCTTGCTCCTTTTTGCCACCTTTTCAAAATGGTACCCGTAAATCGCAAGCTCGATCACCGTGGGCAATGCCCTTATTTTGGTAAGTGAGGTCTTGAGTATGGTTTTCCAGAAATACATCGAGGACCTGGAAAAAATGCCTATGTGCAGGAAACTCCTGAACAAGGCCTTGATATCGTCAGAGGAGTAACAAGTTTTCGCCTTGGGCTGATAGTTCTTGATAAAGGTATTTATACGCTTGTAATAAAGCCTGGGCTTATAAATAGTGGAAATAACCCTTTTATAACCCTCCATTAGATTTTCCCTTCCCATCTTGGGAATAAAATTGAGGCTTCCATCAGTATTGTCTCCACTGATACTGCTCAACAACCTGCCCTCTGATTTCAGCCTTTTCCATAACTTCGTATGCGGTATTGCTCCCAGCATACCCACCATGGCGGTTACAACACCTATTTGTTGGATAAATTTTATCTGGCTCTCGAATATGTTTTCCGGATCACTGTCAAATCCCAAAATAAAGCCACCCATTACCTGCATGCCATGCTGATGAATCACCTTGACTGCTTCAGACAAATCCATTTGCAGATTCTGTGTCTTGTTGCACTCTTGCAAACTCTCCTTGCAAGGAGTTTCCAATCCCAAAAACACCTTGTTGAAGTTCGCCTCCACCATCAAGTCCATCAATTCCTTGTCTTCAGCCAAATTCACACTTGCCTCGGTAAAAAAGGCAAAAGGAATGTCGTGCTCTTTCTGCCAGTCTACGATTTCAGGCAACATTGCCTTTACATTCTTTTTGTTGCCTATAAAATTGTCATCCACTATAAACACCGGACCCTGCCAGCCCGCATCGTAAAGTACCTGCAACTCGTTTCTCATTTGCTGCGGGGTCTTGGCCCTGGTCTTTTTGCCGTTCAAGAGCTCGATATCGCAAAATTCACAGTTAAAGGGGCATCCCCGGGAATATTGAACCGGCATGGTAGCGTATTTCTTCATATCGATCAGGGACCACATGGGGAGAGGGGTCTGGGTAATATCCGGTCTTTGCTTGGAGGAATATACCGGTTTTGTTTCCCCTTTTTCCAAGTCTTCAAGGAACATGGGCAGAGTGACTTCCGCTTCGTCCAGGATAAAATAATCGCACTTGCTAAAGCTCTCGGGTTCCGCCATAAAAGCCGGACCACCAGCAACAACGGTCTTGGAGTACTCCTTGCATCTGTCTATAAGTTCCAGGGCGTTATCTTTCTGTATCATCATGGCACTAACAAAAACCATATCCGCCCACTGAATGTCTTTATCCTTCAATTCCTCGACATTGACATCCACCAACTTTTTATTCCAATTATCCGGCAACAGGGATCCTACGGTTAGCAGACCCAGAGGAGGAAAAGCCGCCTTTTTGGAGATAAATTTGAGGGCGTGCTTAAAACTCCAAAAGGTATCCGGGTACTTGGGGTATAACATTAGGATATTCATAAATTTTCTTCCTTATTATCTCTTTTTTTACGGTTCACAGTTAAACACACGTTAGCCATTCCCCGTTGCTATGTCCATCTACCATGTTAGCTGATTTTGCCATGCATTTACAACCACAAATTCAAAAAATCTCAAGCCCTGCTTGTCTCTAGATTTTTCCAGCTACTGGCTGCATCCTTGTTTTTACCCTTATCACCCTTCATAATAGGAACGCAATATCTGGCTTCTGGAAGGATGTTTCAATTTCCTGAGCGCCTTTGCCTCGATCTGCCTGATCCTCTCCCGGGTTACATTGAACAGCTTTCCCACCTCTTCCAGGGTGTGATCGGATTTTTCCCCGATCCCGAAACGCTTGCGCAACACCTGTTCCTCCCTGGGGGTTAATTCCGAAAGTATATTGTTTATCTGATCACCCAATTTGGTGTGCACTACTTCTTCAGCCGGAGCCAAGGCCCTTTTGTCCTCTATAAAGTCACCCAGGCTGGAATCTTCTTCGTCACCAATCGGTGTCTCCAATGATACAGGTTCCTTTGCAATACGCAAGACTTTTTTCACCTTTTCCAAGGGATAGTCCATCCTCTCCGCAATCTCTTCAGGCAAAGGGTCCCTTCCCAGTTCCTGGACAAGATACCTGGAAGTCCTGACCAGCTTATTAATGGTTTCTATCATGTGCACCGGAATACGAATGGTTCTTGCCTGGTCTGCAATAGCCCGGGTTATGGCCTGCCTTATCCACCAGGTGGCATAGGTGGAAAATTTGTATCCCCTCTGGTATTCAAACTTGTCTACAGCCTTCATCAGGCCTATGTTGCCTTCCTGTATAAGATCCAGGAACTGCAGCCCCCTGTTGGTATATTTCTTGGCTATACTCACTACCAGGCGCAAATTGGCCCGTATCAACTCCTGCTTGGCTTTGAGGGCCAAGCGATTGCCGTTTTTCATTCTCCACAGGATGTTCTCCAACTCGTAGACATCGTGATAGCACTTCTCTTCCAGCCTATCCAGTATCTCCATCTTTCCGGTAAGCATCTCCTTGAAGGAAAACACCTCTTCCACTGTCATCCCCAAGGAATCCGCTACCACCACGGGGTTTACCTCCCTGTTTTCCAACTGCCTGAACAATTCCTCAATTTCAGTCTGGGTCTTGTCCACTGACAATACATAGGCGGTATAATCCCTGCGGCAATTATTCATCTGTCTGACATAGTCATTGATGTTTTCAATCACTTCATCTATTAACTTCTTTTCCAGTTTTATGGATTTGAGTCTGTTCACTATCTGTTCCTTGAATTCCAGGAATTGATTCTGGTTCTCCCTTACAGCTTCGGAAACAGTGGCTGTATCGTTCAAATTTTCATAGATGCTGTTTTTCTTTCTGTAGATCTGCTTTATTTCCTCCAGGAGGTTTATAACCCTCTCCCTTTGGTTCATTTCCTCTTCAGTAGGATCGTCTTCCTCGATAGTCTTAACCACATCCTTCAATTTTACATTGCCCTTTTTCAATTCCTCACCTATACCGATCAGGTATTCAATGGCGACCGGGACTTC
>CAJXKR010000044.1 GCA_913055815.1 uncultured Desulfohalobiaceae bacterium
AGTGGAATTTCTAGTACCAAGGGATATCCAATATTGTGGCAAGCATGTAAAAAGGCCGGAACTCCGGCCTTTTTACATGCTGACTGAACTGGATTGATTGCTAATTATCTAGTGTCTAATAATATCTAGCAAACATGGAGCCACTCCTCCTGACAACATCAAGGACAGATTCAAATGGTCAAAAAAGTAATCCTTGCTCTTGTTCTCCTTCTATCCAGTATTGCATTGGGCGCGTCAACTGCTGGCAGTCTAGAACACCAAGGCATCCTGGAATTCTTGGAACAAGGGTTTCCGGATCAATACAAGCAGTTGGGCAAGGTGACCGAAACCTCGGAGAACAAATTGCTGTTCCGGGCCGCAGATCTCGGTCTTGAGCAGGAAAAGGAACTCCTGGTCCTTGGCAAGCAGGAGGGGCAGCCCTATTATCTCTGTCCACAAAACAGTGTCATACGTGTAAGTGGCAGGGTCCAGGATAAGTATGTAGCGGATATCTTGGCTGAATTGAGCCCCCAAAAGCCTTCAGTCGGAGATAGCGTGGTAAAACCCACCTCCCCTACCCTGTATCTGTATTCCAACATAAAAAACCGGGACGGATTTGCCCCCTACCAGCAACTATTGCAAGGACTGCTGGATAAAAACTTCCAGGTAGTTGAACTACGTGAACCAGGAGAGAAAAAGGCCCTGCAGGACTACTCCCTGCTCCTGCGCCTGGAGGGTTCAAACAGCAGCCTGGTTACCAAGCTGCAATCCGTCTACTCCAAGGAGGTCCTGTATTCCAGATCCGAACAGTGCCAACAGGATTTTGGATTAAATGCGGCTGCGGGCAAGGATATCTTGACAGTAGATAGGAAGGACGGATCACTGGCAATCCGAATTGCGGACTCGGACAAAGGAATTATCCCCGGGGCAAAAGTTGCTGCAGGAAAGAACGCAAGTCAGCCCCAAAAACAAAAAAGCGGTTTTCAAGGGGCGGATACTGATATATCCGGAAATGTGATCAGGCTCGACAAGGGATTCCAAAGGCTGGCAATCTGTCAGCTGGACAAGTCTCCAAAAAAAGAATTCGTACTGCTGAACAATAACAAGGTTCAGGTATGCCACTTGAGCGATGGGAAACTGCAGCCTGTTTATCAACACGACTTGGGCAATGAGGATTTGATCGGTTTGCATTTGCACGCAGTGGATCTGGATAACGATGCTCAGCAAGAACTCGCCGTGACCCTGGGCAAGATAAAGAAGTCCATGCAGGCAGAAAACACCAGCTTGAAGTCCCGGATCTTGAACTTCGAAAAAGGCGGCTTGAAGGCTCTGGCAGATGAACTCCCCTACTATCTGCGGGTTATCCAGGATAGATCCGGGGAACGGGTTTTGCTTGCTCAAAAAAAGGGAATCAATGATCCCTTTGCAGGAGATATCCACAGGATGACTCTAAACCGGAACAAGGAAGTATCTACTTCGCCATATCCCCAAGCAAGCGATGTCTACTCCCTCTATCAGTTCAATCTTGTACCCGGGTTCCCTGACAAGGTTATGATAAAGGAGCCTTCCAATCAAATAAGGGTGTATCATGCTCCTGCGGAAAAAGTTATAGGCGGGATGGATATGGGTCTGGGGAATTTCAATGTCTTACCCTACCCTGTGGAACTGCAAGAGCCCGAGTTTGGAGACGATTTTGAAAAGATTGCCTCCAGGGACTGCTTTGCTCCCAGGAGGTTCAGCCTGCAAACAGGCTATGCCAATCAAGTTTTCACCATAAACGCCCAAAGGAAAAGCAATTGGGATCTAAACAGACTCCAGGACCTGATTACCGGTCAACAATCCAAAGATAGCTTGCTTGCCCTGAAATGGAGCAGTGATCGGATCAAAAGGACGTGGGAGTCCCAAAAGATTGACAAGGACATACTGGATTTTGCCTTCTTGCACGGCAAGAAACAGGATCAAATATACGTTCTGGTCAGGGACGGTCAGGGATTCGCATTGCTGGGCCTTGAATAGCTTTTGCAGCCTAGAATTCAATCTCAGGATTCCCTGGAAACACTGATTGAGCTGTCGGTTGCACTGGCAAGCAACTGGTGTATCTGCCTGTGGAATTCTCTGACCCTTTTCCTGTACTCCTCTCCCAATTCCCGGTAGTACCTCTCTTCCACATCCTCTTCACTGCTAACTCCCTTGCTGTCCAGGTTGTCTGCATGGGCCACCAGGAGTTGCTCCTTGCTCTCCGGGACAAAATCCTTCAAGGGCAGGGTGAGCTCCTGTTCTATTATATCCTGCCTTGTTATCCCCACTCCTATGTGGCGTTCTGCAACCTCAGCGTGTTCTGGAAGATTTTCTTCCCTCAAGATACGCCCACCCTCTACACCGTGTAAAATCCCCTTGCCGGAACCGGGCGGGCAATAAAAGCGCCCGATATCGTGGAGCAAGGATGCAGTCTCCACAAAATTCAAGTCCACATCAACCATCCTGTTTGCCAATTCCAGTGCATGTGCCCTGACCCTCTCAGAATGCTGGTATATCCTTTCGAAGATATCTTTTGTAGGTGCATGTTTGCGCAAAAGCTCCACCGCTTCCTCATGGTTCATAGCTGTGCCTGCCTTTTTCGTTCCTGTTTGTTTTCGCCCGGGATTATGCCGGCAGATATAAGATGCTAGGCTGTTTTTAGCACCAAGCCGTCTTCAGCTACTGAAAGATCCCCGCACGAGCTGTTCTATTGCCAGTTCTATCCTTTGCCATCCCTTTTCCGATTGCAGGTCGATACCCCCAAAAGTTTTTGAATTCCTGGAATACACGCTCAAGAAAAACACCGCTGCTGCAAGCAGGGCCACAATGGCAGAGAGGTCTATGTTTTCAGGTATTTCTCCGTGCAGGTTCTCGAAGTATTCCAGCGAGCTGCGGACCCTGACGTCCTCCAGCCGCTTGGAGAGTTCGTTTCTCTCCAGGGGCTCCCAAGCCAGGATATCCAGGGTTTGAGGCCTTCGCCTCAAGCAAATAAGCAGGCTCTTGAAAAAGGCGGCCATTTGCTGTTCCGTGGAAATCTCGCTAAAATTGGCCCGGGTTTCCTGCATCAGTTCCCGGGAAAAGGGCCAGAATCTCCCGGATTCGCCAAAGGCGGATACAAGTTCGGAGAGCCCGCCGTAAAGCCGAAATATATTGATTCTTTTAACCCCGGCTTCACTTGCCACCAGGTCCTCATTCACACCCTCAAAACCCACCCTGGCAAGTACATTTCCCACAGCTGTTATCAATTTCTCCTTGATAATTTCATTCGTATTTATGGAAACTACATTTTCCCCGGGGGTTTTCATAATATTCTCTTGTGGTGATTGTATTGTAAAATGAGTTGCTAGCTACCCTCTAACACAAATCTTCCTGGATTGGGAGCAGTAGCCAATAACAGGCTATACCCGTTTATGTAGTATTAGTTGCAAAAATGTCAATATATGTATCATACCCGGATTTTGGATTTTAAGGCAAATCCTGGGTTACTGCTTTGCTGCAAATATGCGACTGCAAAAAATATAATTCCAGGATTTCAGTCAGAGGCAAGTTTTATGACTACTTGATTTTTCAGTCTTCTGTCATCTGTACTTTGTCCTCTGCGCCTGCAAATATAACTTGAAATTTTATGTTTGTATCAAGGGTGATAAATCCGGCTATGGCTGTTGAACTTGACTTTGCTCTCCAAATAGTTAAATCGACACTTGTCAAAATCAGATATATAACCGATGATCTGGTTAGTTGAATATGAAAATCCAATAACACTACAGCGAAACTTAAGCCTTGCCGGGTGATCCACTTTTGCCCTGAATGCTTATCCAGCCCTCAAGAGGGCAGGATAAGCAAGTCACACAGTGGACCCCCGGCTGCGGCTTAAATAGATCTAAGTTGTCTCGGAAGGTTAATATAAAATTTTCGCAGTAGTGATAACGGAGTAGATTTTGCACATCGAGGATTCCTCCCTGGGCTACACGGATATATTTGGTGACAAACCCGAGGTTTGGAAAAAACAGCAGTCAAATTTGGACCATCTTGTGCAAATCGAGGTTTGCAGGGACAATAACATCTCCTCTCTAGCCCAGGAGATCGCGGAACGAATAAATTCCCTGGTTCCTGTCCTGGAAGGACTCTGTTTTAAAACCTGCCCAAGCTGCGATGATCCCTGTTGCGTGCGCGCCACTGTCCGCTACGACTTCCGGGATCTTGTGTTTTTGCACAGCCTCCAAAAGGCAATACCCCTGGGACAGCCCAAACCGCAGCCCGGCCAGGCCTGTTCCTTGCTGGGTCCCACGGGATGCCTGCTCCCCAGGGTTCTACGTCCCTTTGTCTGCACCTGGTATTTGTGTCCCAGCCAGATGGATCTGGTAAGAAGCAGTACTTCCGGCTGGGTTTATGGCTTGCCGGACCAGTTGCAAGAGATAAAAAAGCAGCGCAAACAATTGGAAACCGAGTTTTTGCGCCAAATTTCGCCTGATAAGTAAAATCCGGCCTTAGCGGTTTCTGGATGAGACAATAGGCATGCAGGTAGGGATACTGCAAAGTAAGTTAAACTGTGTAACTATAAGTAACAGATTTTTGATACTTCAACAAAAAATTCAAGGTCTCCCATGCAAATAAAACCTCAACGCAAGTCCTTTTTATTGGGAAACACATTTCCCTTGGCTGTGATTTTGGGAACGGTTGCCCTGGCTGGTGGCGCTGCCACGTTTATTACCCCCTATGCTAAGCTTTTTCTTGTCCCCGTATTTTCCTTGCTATTGCTGGTCTTGATCTTTTACCGGGAAACCACGGTCTATGCCAAGGAAAACTACGATATTCGAGATGACCGAATCCTGGTAAGGCGCGGCGGATTGTTCTCTGACAGTGAAACTGAATTGCAACTGGAGCATGTGACACACATTAAGTGGATCCGTCCCTGGATCAGGCATAAGCTCTTTGCCACCGGTATCCTGCAAATAGAGGCAGCCGGCAGTGCTGCAAACGAAGTGATCTTCAAGGATATAGAGGATTCCGGGCAGGTATACGCTGAAATCCGCAAGAGGTTGCATAAAAACGGTTTCTCCATGAGTACCGATACACTGATGCACAGGGAAAGTCCGGCGGATTTGGGGATCGTGGCGGAGATGGTTACAAGTGGTGTGGGGGGATTTTTGGGATTGGCCCTGGTGGCCTGGCCCCTTTTGACAGCTGCCATTGCCGCTATTCCCGGAATTATACTCCTCTTGCCGCTCTTGATTGCTGTAGGTATCTTTGTCCTGACTATGCACTACCTGGATTTAAAGCGCAGGACTTATAGTATCTACAATGGTTTGATCGAGTATTGCGAGGGATTCTTAACCAAAGTAAATGCGGTTATTCCTGTGGAAAATATAAGCAATTCCGAGATTTCCCGCAATATTATCGATCGCCTAACCGATCTGTACCAGGTGAAGGTTAGCTGTCAGGGTGCGGGACAGGAAATCAGGTTTCGGCACCTTGAACACGGGGAGCGATTTGATCGCGAGATCGAAAAATTGGTGGATCAGCAGTCCGGAAGTAAGCAATCCGAACCAGAAGCTTCAGATAGAGGAACGGACCGGTCACGGACCGAAGAATTTTCCGTTTCACGGGACACCGAGACAACCGGGCAGTTTGGCATGCATTACTGGCGCACCCTGCTCCCTCCCCTGCTTTGTTTTATCCTGCTGCCCGTACTTGTACCGCTCTTTCCCCTTCTCATCCTGTTGATCGGATATACCATCTATGAACTGATCCGGGTGAAAAACACTACCTATTTTTTGAACAAAAACTCAGTCCAGGAGAAGTTCGAGTTTTTTACTTCCAAGTCCCGCGAATTTACCACTGATAAGATCACCGGGGTCACATTGCGGGAAAGTATTTTGGATAAACGTTTCGGTACCTGCAGTATCAAATTCTGGTCCATAGGTGCAGCGGACGAGATCACATTCAGAAATATTCCCAAAAGCGAGCAGTTGCAAGACATGGTTCTCGGAAAATCCGGAATTCATCCGGAAAACTCGTTTTATTCCTACGGATCAAAATTTTCCCCCAAGGGGATGGTCTTGGCCAACCTCCCGGCGTTTGCATTATTGACCTTTTTGTTCGTTAGTGGATTCTTTTTGGGGACATTGATTCACAAGTACCTGGCAGGGGTCTCCATTGTCAGTATTCTGGTTCCGGTAGTATGGTACGGTTATGGAAAATACTACTATCCCAGATCCAGGATCGAGCTGTTTGAAAACTGTGTTAAATTCACTCGGGGTTTGGTTGTTCAAAGGGTAACTTATGCCCTGTATCCCAATGTGAAGGACATCTCCACTATAAAATACCCATGGCTCGACAACGGGCAAATGCGCTTCAACGTTGCGGGAGAAAGAATCCGCAAGACCCAGTATGGCGATATCCGCACTCCCAATGGTTTTACAGTAAACTACGTGCCCGAGATCCTGAACAAGGACGATGTGTTCGATCAACTGCTTTTGGGTGTGCAAGAGCCGGCAGCGGGACCTGTACAACCGATTTTGACTTCCGGAAAAGCGGCAGCAAACACAGTCTTCAGCGTACTGATCGTGAGCCTGTTGCTCTTTCCCCTGCTGGCACTCCTCCCTTTGAGCCTGCCGATTGCGGTTTGGAGGACTAGAAGGGTGCGGTATATAATTGAACCGGAGAGGGTGCTTATCCGGAAAGGTGTGATGTACCGCAAGCAGACCTCGATCATATTCGGGCGTATAGATTACATCCAGACTAGCCAGAATTTCCTTAACAAGCTGTTCAAAAACGGTAATATCATGATCTATACCGCCGGCAGCAGCAGCCCGGAACTCGTTTTAAGGGACATTCCGAATCAGAAAGAGTTTCACAAAGAGTTGCGCAATTATTATTAGCAGTCTTTCACTGCTTCAATCTAAATTGTCAAAAAAATAACACCCTTAAGACTGCAGCAAAAGTGCGCCGCCAGGATTGAACTAGGATAGTGACGTTTTATGGCCGCAGCACTCAGTTATAAACACATTTAACTACCTTGTTCAACTTTTTTTCAACAAGACTAAATAGACCTGTTAGGCTATTGACAATACATTCAAGGAAAGTATATCATATGTATTAATCGGGACATTGTCTGTAAAGACCGTTGACCTTTTATATAAAGATATACTTTTCCGTTCCGCTATATCCTCTATTCGTACCAAGTAGCACTCTCCCTGAATAGGCCTTGTGACTGAAATATTTTTATACTCACCGAATTGGGCGAAAATATCTGACGAGTTGCTCGGGCTTTGAACTTTGCACTGCAAATTAATACAAAGACTTATCAATGCATAATCCAGTATTCAGATAATCAGTCCCGGATGTTCTGTGTCCCCTAATCGTGAAAAGCTGAATCTACAGCCAGGTAATAGGGAAAATAAGTCTAAGCCATGGTTAACTTTTACAATAAACATACTCAAAAGATAGGAACCCATCTCCTTGCTGCGGGTTTGTGTTCAGAAAGCCAGCTTTATTCCGCGCTGGGCGAACAGGAGGAGTTGTCCGCCCGGGGAGAATACTTGCCCTTAGGCCAAATTTTGCTTAAAAACCAAATCTTGTCCCAAAAATCACTGAACAGTGTTTTGCAAGATGTACAACTTTCTGCGGTCTTTGATCTGGAATTGTTTCAGGAACAGACTCCCGGGGATTTGCAGCAATTACTCCGGAAGAGCGAATTCCTGAATTTCCCGGATGGCAACCTGCTGTTCAGGGAGGGAGACAGGGCGGATGCCTACTATGTTATAGTTTCCGGTAAAGTCCGCATTTATAGAGTCTCCAGGGAGGGTTTGGAAATCGATTTGAATATCCTGGGTCCGGGAAGCGGATTTGGTGAATTGGGGATTCTGCATAGTTGTTTTAGAAGTACTCATGCCTGCACAGTTGGCCCGGTGCACCTTATAAGGATTTCAAAGCCGGAGTTCGAGGAGTTTATGGCCACGCATCCGGAAGCCTCCTCCAAGCTAATAAAGACAGTCGGTTCCTGGCTTTCCAAAAGCGATCAAACAGTTGTTTCCTCTGTCTGCAGGGAAAAGAAATATTCCCAGCTTTTGGGGGAAAGCGCGGCGAACTCCTATCAGGAATTGTTGCATTCCAGCAGGCTCTTTCGAAGGATCAAAGACCGAATCAATGACCTGGCGGGAAACAACTACCCGTGTTTTGTTATTGGAGAACATGGTACAGAAATTATGGGTGCGGCCTTTCTGGTACACAAGAGTTCCTCCCGGCATCAAGGACCCTTTTTAAGATACCAGCCAGGTAATGCAAGGGAAGCCGGCAATAGAGGCAGTGCAACCAAGCTGGGAACCGAAGAGACAAATCAAACGCTCGAATTGTTCGGATCCGAAACCGGACCAGGTTCTCCTTGCCTGGGATTACTGGCTGCAGCTGATCAAGGCACGCTAGTGATTGAAAACATAGAATCCCTTGGTAGCAGTGTTCAGCAACAACTCGCCGATTTTCTGGGGTCGGACCTTTTTTACCCCTGCGGCAGCCAGTTTGAACGTTTTTCCACAGTCAGGATTATAGCCAGCAGTGAGCATCATCCGCAAACCCTGCTTGAATCAGGATTATTGGATCAAAGATTGTGCTCCTTTTTTGAACCCGAGGCATTGGAAATTTCTCCCTTGCGCAAAAGGAAAAGGGATTTGAAATCCCTGCTGCAACTTCTCATCAATATCGGTAACAAGCGCACTGGCAAAAATATCCAGGGAGTGGACCAGGAAGCATATCAGCGCATAATGGCCTATGATTGGCCGGGGAACCTGGAAGAACTGGAGGCCACGATTCTGAGGGCGGTTAATCTGGCTTCCGGAGAAACCTTGGGTTCCCGGGATCTTCTTTTTGGGCTAGAGCCTGTCCAGGGTCAATGGACCCTGGATATACTGCAGTACAAGCCCTTGAGACGTTTTATGCAAACCAGCTTGTATCCAGGCCTGTTCCAGGGTGTCTTTGGACTTGTTTTCTTGTCCCTGTTTTTTCTGTCCTTTCTGGCGGATGAGGTTGGGCGCAGACTGGCACTGGATTTGACTTGGGGTGTCTGGGAGCCAATGGTTGTTTTGAGTGTTTTTTTTCTGGGTAGGTTTTGGTGCGCAGTTTGTCCGCTTCGAGGTGCCGCCATGTTTATAAACAAAAGACTGGGGCTTGGATTTGAAGTGCCTGGTTTCATCCGGGATTACAGTCCATATTTTTGCGCTCTCGGAATTGGATTGATTATTTGGGCAGAGATCACTTGGGATATTTTTTCCAATGCTACTGGTACACTACTCTTGCTTCTTGTTTTTGTCGTCTTGGCCATGTCAAGCAGTCTGTTTTTCCGTAAACTGGTTTGGTGCAGGTTTCTGTGTCCACTGGGTGCCCTGCTGGGGCTTTTCTCCCGTTGTTCATGTACCGAAATGCGCGCCAACCAGGGTATTTGCAACAACGACTGTATTGACCATCCCTGTGTGGGCACTAGCAATAACCAGGGATGCCCGATGCTGGAAGCCCCGTTTACAATCAGTTCCAACCAGAACTGTATCCTTTGCGCAGAGTGCCTGAAAATCTGTCCGGAAGACTCTCAGTCCATAAATTTGAGAATTCCGGGGGATGAATTGGGCAGGGTGAGGTATCCCACTTCGGTGATGGCAGTTTTGGTCCCCGCAGTAATGGGAACCCAATTCTTTCGTGGGATGATTGGATTAAAAGATTTTGCACATATTGGGCTGATTCAGACACATTGGGCAAGCTGCCTGTTTGTTCTGGGACTGTGCACCCTTTTGGCTTTCGCTCTGGTCTCCCTGGCAGGGAGGCAAATTTTCGGGCCCTTGCTCAAGGGGGATTTGAAAAAGGGGTGGCTATTGGTCTATGCATTTGTTCCCCTGGTTTTTGCCTTTGAATTGGGTTACCACCTGGAGATTCTGCTGACAAGAGGGGGCTGGATAGTGCCCGGACTTGGGGGGCTTTTGGGGTTGCAGTGGAAAATCCCCACATTCTTTTTCAGTCAGGGGGCTGTACTCACCGTACAGAACCTCCTCTTGCTGGCCGCATGCGTATGGTCTATTGCCCTGGTGAGTTCAATAGCCAAAAATCATCAGATATCCGGGCATGGCCTCAAGTATTTTCGGTACTGGCCAATATTGGCAATAACTTTACTTTTGTCTGTTATGCTTTTTTTCAGTAGTTCGTGAGATTCCATCCGGAAATTTCTAATTTCTGGATATAAAAACAGTAAGTTTACAATTCAGAAAATAGATTCTTTTTTGTTTGACAAAGGAATCAATCTGGCAGTTTCCGGATGAAAACTTCTAGGGGAATATACACAGCATAGGAGATACACTATAATGCCGAAAAGCGTGGTCTGCCCAGAATGTTATTTTGAAAACCCGGGACATGCAAAGTACTGTATTGAGTGCGGCCGGGTGCTTGGCAGCTATGTGGGGACAGGGAAAGGCCTGGGGGCGCAAGGTGAACGCAAGAGGGTTACCGCCTTGTTTTCAGATCTTTCCGAGTATACAGCCATGACTGAGGAGTTCGATCCCGAGGAAATCAGGGAGATGAAAAAGGGTTTGTATTCGGGCATAAGAAAGGTTGCAGGCAATTACGGGGGGTTCATAGAAAGCTTTGTTGGGGACGGTGTCCTGGTTTTGTTCGGTTTCCCCTGGGCCCGTGAAGATACCCCGGTCAGGGCCATTCAGGCTGCTATCAGGATCCACCGGTTTGTCAAGTTCATCAGTCCGCGCTATGAAAGAAGGCCGGGAAGGCGTTTGACAATGCATAGTGGAATAAATACCGGTCTCATTGTTACCGGAGAGGCAGGCAGGGAAAGGGAAACTTTCGCTGTAACCGGAGAAGCGGTAAATGTTGCATCCAGGTTGAGTGTCCTTGCAAACGCGGATGAAATCCTGGTTGGGGTGGAGACTTACAGCTTGGCCAAGCACAGTTTTTCTTTCCAAGTGCTCAAACCAGTTCGGGTGAAGGGTATAACCGAGCCGGTTCAAGTCTACAAGTTGCTGCCAAATCCACCATCCCAGCTGGACAAGGCAAAAGAAAAACAGGTCTTTTCTGAGTTGGTCGGTAGAGATCGGGAGTTGGAAAGGCTACAATCCAGGGTGGAAAAAGTGATTTCCGGGGAAGGAGCGGTGCTAAATTTGACTGGGGAGGCGGGGGTGGGCAAGTCCAGGTTGATCGCCGAACTCAAGAAGCGGGAGTTGATGAAGCATGTAAGCCTGCTCCAGGGCAGAGCAATTTCAATGGGAGAAAACCTGAGCTATTATCCGGTTATTGATTTGCTCAAGCGATGGGCTGGGATCATAAGAGAGGATTCCGAGAGTTCCGCTTTGAACAAACTGAAATACGCCATCGCAAAGATCCATCCGGAAGAGACGGAGGAAATTCTGCCCTTTGTGGCCACCTTGATGGGAATAAAGCTAAGCAGTGAATATGCACGGAGAATAAAGGGTATAGAAGGCGATGCACTGGAGAGGCTTATCCTGAAAAACATCCGGGAGTTGGTGATAAAAGCTTGTGAACAGCGACCCACGGTATTTGTTTTGGAAGATCTGCATTGGGCGGATGCAAGTTCTATTGAGCTCCTGGATGTACTATATCGACTTGCAGAAAAACACAGCTTGCTCTTTGTAAATATTTTTCGCCAGAATTACCTGGAAAAAAAACACCACAAGATGACAAGCATAGTCGAGAGGCTCGGGGTAAGATTCGAACACTTGGAACTGCAGCCCCTGGATAAAAAAAACAGCGAGTCCCTGATAAGCAACATATTAGAGATAAAAGGTCTACCCTACCAGTTAAAAAATAGCATTATTGAGCGCACCGGAGGGAATCCATTCTTTCTCGAGGAGGTAGCGAGGTATTTCATGGATTCTGGAGCGGTAATCCAGACCCGCAGAGGATTCGAGGTTACAGATAAAATATTCAGCGCAGTGATCCCGCCGACCATCCAGGATCTCCTGACTGCCAGAATTGACAGGCTGGAGGAACGGACAAGGCAGTTGGTGAAGGTGGCTTCTGTTGTCGGACAAAGCTTCTTTGACCGAATTATCAAGGAGGTAGCCGATGATATTGACAATGTGGACGAGAGGCTGGAATATCTCAAGGCTGCCCAACTTATTAGACAAAGTCAGCATATGGGTGAACTGGAGTATATATTCAAGCACGCCCTGGTGCAAGAGGCTGCCTACGCCTCTACCTTACTGCAGCAGAGGAAATCCATCCATCAGAAGGTAGCCAGATCTATAGAACGGTTGTTTTGGGACAAGTTGCAGGAATTTTACGGTATGCTGGCTTTTCACTACAGCAAGGGTGAAGAATTTGAAAAGGCAGAAGAGTACATGATCAAGGCCGGGGAGGAAGCGCTCAAAACCTCGGCATCCAGTGAGGCTTTGCACTATTACAAAGATGTCATAAAGCTTTACACCGAGAGATTCGGAGATTCTATCGACTTGAAAAAAATGTCTTTTTTAGAGGAGAATCTTGCTTTTGCTTTTTACTATAGAGGCGATCAGGCAGAAGCGATGAGGTATTTCAATACCACCCTTTCCAGGCTGGGGATCCGGGAAAACAAGAATAGTTTTTTCATGTTCCTGGAGCTTGTTTGCAATTTGTTGAAAGTCGTCCTGTACCTCTATTTACCTTTAAAAAAAGGGGAAAAAATACCTACTGACAGGGAAACCAGAATTATTAACATTATTTTGGCCAAGGGCCATTTGTTGGCTCTTATTGATCCCAAGAAGATGTTTGCCAATACTTTGCTCGGATTTACTGAATGTTTCAAATACAACCTGTCCAAGTCCCAAGTGGCACTGAATGGTATATCCGGTGGTTCCGCACTTTTCTCTTTCACAGGCCTATCCTTCTCTCTTGGCAAAAGATCATTGAATTATGTACGAAAAAATTTATCTACAAGCAATGATAATGTTTCATTATATTATTACAAAATGTTTGAAACCATTCACGATTATTTAACAGGGAACTGGGATAATGACCTGGGGGAAGATTTTATAGACTATAATATCAAGATTGGAGAAATATATTGCGCCGCTACGCATTTGCTCTACATAGGATATATTTACTTGTATCGTGGAGAGTTTGATTATACAAAGAGTATCATAGAAAAGTTACATCTTATTAGTGAGCAATTTAATACAGACCATGCAGCTGTCATGTATTATACGTTGAAGGCGCTGTTATTAAAAAAACAGGCAAGACTGCAGGAGGCCAGTGAAACAATTAATAAGGGCCTGGATTTAGCGCAAAAGATTGGTTTGACAAATCGCATCCTGTCATTTTTGGGAATGCAATTTCAGGTTCAAGTAATGCTGGACCATCCAGCACGCACAGAAGAGATACTTGCCCGCTGCAAAGCGATCATTTCAGAACAAAGGAATGTAACACCCTACTATTACAGCAGTTTCCTCTTGGGGAATTTTTTGTACGACCTTAACCGCCTTGAAAAATCCCTTCTGTCAGAGGATATCCCAGCCAGGTCAAAGTACAGGAGCCTTGCACTTAAGTCGGGCAAAAGATTGATAAAGAATAGTGAAAAGATTGTTTCAGAGAAGGCTACAGCCTTCTGTCTGATGGGCAGGTTCTACTGGTTTGACGGTAGCCCGGATAAAGCGGTCCAGTTTTGGGTTAGGGCGCTTCAGGAGGGAGAGCTCCTGGGATTACGCCCTGATATTGCCAGCACCTACTTTGAGGTCGGCAAACGCTTGCAGGAATCGCAAGGCAAGTACAACAGGTTCCAGGGAAAACAAGGAAAAAACTGCTTGGAAAAGGCCAGGACCTTGTTTCAGAAAATGGACATTGAGCTTGATATTGAAGAAAGATTCATTTCCTGAATTGGCTTGTCCTGCTCATGGATAAGTATTATGCTAAGTTTAGGGGGTGAAAGCATGGAACCCGACAGGATGACAAGAGTTGAGGCCAATGGACTTACCTTCCAATTGGCACACTGGGAAGGCAATGGATTGAATGTTTTGGCCATACACGGTCTTACAGCCAATTGCCGCAGTTTCGATCAGATAGCCGGTGACATATCTCCCAAACACAATCTCTTTGCTATGGATCTAAGAGGTAGGGGTTTTTCGGACAAACCGGCACAAGGTTATTCCATCTACCACCATTGCAGGGATATAATCGCTATACTTGAAAAGTTGGACTTGTCAGAGGCCGTACTCGTGGGGCACTCCCTGGGAGCTGCCATTGCCCTGGAGTTTGCAGCCCGGTATCCGGCTCGTACTGCCGGACTGATCCTGCTGGACGGTGGCGGGCAATTGTCCGAAGAACAGATGAACAAGGTCCTGCGAGGTATAAAGCCCACAGTGGACAGAGTGGGCAAGGTGTTTGCAGACTTCCAAGAGTATATAGCTCCCTTGAAAAATTCCCCTGTTTTGCAGCCCTGGAACCAGGCACTGGAAAACTGCTACTGGTATGAAGTGCAAAATGACAGTGAAGGAGTAAAGAGCAGGATGAGACCCGAAAACATACAGGAGGAGCTGGAAAACCTTTCTGAAACCGATCTCCGGGAGACCTACGAAAAAATCAGTTGTCCGGTCTTGATCTTACGGGCCACGCAAGGCATGCTACAGGAGGATGATCTGCTGTTGCCCCGGGACGTAACTGAGACAATGCTGCGGATGATACCGGATGCCAGGGTCGAGGATGTGCCGGGAATGAATCACTATACTATAGTCTTTCAGCCCAGTCCTGAGAGGACCACAGCCATTCATTCCTTTTTGAGTGAAATTTATAAGTGACGAGAAATATGGTACATCAAATGATAACTGCAACCAAGATCCAGGGTTTGGTTAACGGCCTGATGTAGTTAAAACTATTGCACGAGATGTTGGGCAGGTTTATTATGGAGAGAGCTGAAACCTTGCGGCGACAGATAATGGATGAGTTGGAAAGCACGCAGGAGCCGTTATCGATTCGGGAACTCTCTCAACTCTTGGGGATATCGGAAAAAGACATTCTCTCTCATCTAGAGCATATTGAAAAGACCCTGAGAAACAGCAAGGAAAAACTGCTGAAAAAACCTTCCTATTGCAGGAAATGTGGATTCGAGTTCGGCAAGAGAAAGGATTTCAAGAGACCCTCACGCTGTCCAAGTTGCCGCAGCGAATACATATCACCCCCTTTGCTCTACATCGGATCC
>CAJXKR010000045.1 GCA_913055815.1 uncultured Desulfohalobiaceae bacterium
TCCCTCTTTACAATCCTTGCTGCAATACCTGCGTCTATTTTTTTCCAAAAGTCTCCCGCAGCACTCACATACGCGAAAGGGGTTCTGATTATGGGAGATTACACGCTCTTTGCTTTGCATGAACAGATGCTAGCATTATAATTGGGTCTAAAGCAATATCTTTTTGATCTCATCTTTGCTACAGACAACAAGAAAACACAAAGCGATTCCAAGGATATTGATATCCAGGCAAGTGCCAATCAGTGCCTGACCCAAACCGTGATTAAAAGTAAACTTACCCGGATACAAAATTTTGCTGCGACGAATTAGATGGGAGGGGTTTAGATCCAAGCACTAATTAAAATTTCAAGCGCCAAACCAGCTGCACTTTCTGATCATCCCCGTAATTTACATTTTTTTTCGGGACATTGCCCTTACCAGGAGCATCCTGCTCGTAATCGGTTTTCTCATAGGCAAGCGAAAGCATATTCTGTTTGTAAACCCGGTAGGAGATACCTGCAAGATACATATCATAGGCAGTCTTGTCAGCTATCTTGTCTTCATCGTCGATGTCGAAATAGTCGTATCTACCGAACAGGGAGAACCTTTCTTGCATTACCGGCAAAGTAAAGTCTCCGAAAAAGGAATAACCTTTTGTTTCCAGGGCATTGTTATCTGGTCCGTAAATCCATTTGCCGTCTTTTTCCCCTTCTGTCTGGAAATACTGGGAGGTGAGCGTGATCAAGGGGTGCTGAAAACTGATCATCCCCAAGTCCACCTCGTAGTCCGGGTATTCGCCGTTATATTCCTGGTCCCCCTCTCCCCTCAGGCCGAAATAACTGAATTGCAATCCGGGCAAGGTTTTCGGCAAAGGCCTCAAGGAAAATCTTCCTTCCAACACCTTGTTGTTGTTTTCTTCAGATTCATGATATCCCGGTCCGTTATACACACCCAGATGCCAACTACCATATTTACCGGTATAACCGTCGCTCCCTGTCTTTTGTACAGGGTTGTCAAGACTGCCTCCCAGGTTCCCGCGAATACTCGCACCCAGATCAGCGGAATTGAACACCCCGGCACGTTCCACAAACATCTTGCCCAGGCTCCTGTAGGGGTTGATCTTCTGCTCGAAATCCAGCCAGGGCATGTGCCCCTGACCTATTTCAGCCTTCATGCCTGTCAAAAATCCCATATCCCCGGGTCGAAGCTCCAGGTACAAGTACTTCAGGGTGGTGTGATAATCGCCTTTATTATCCCCTTGTTCCAACCTGTTCAGGTCAGTCGTCATGCGTGCACGCATCCAGGGAACAAAGGTCTTTTTCACGGTGAAATATCCCCTGGTTATGGCGAATTCGTTGTAACTGGCCTGTTTTCCGTTTTCACCCCCCTTTTCACCCGCCGAGTATTCCAGATACGCCTTGGAACCGAATTCCAGGCCATTGAGGGCACTTATAATCGACTGCAATTCTTTGCTTTCAAGCTCCGTTCCTGCATCGCTGGATTTTGCCTGCACATTATTGAGGCATATTCCCAGCATAGCCAAACTCACTACCAAAACTGCCAATATCCTGCCTTTAAAAAAATGTAACATTTTTTCCTCCATGTGAATTTTAAACGTATAAACAATTTCCTTTCGGTTTGTTTTTTACACTGATATAGGCAAAATTTTACAAAAATGTTACAATCAGATCACAATAGTTTTAAAATTTTTCTTTTTCATTACAAAAAGATTACGTTTTTTTCAGCTTATATCTAGCACATCTAGCAAAATTCAGTCAAAATTTCCTTGCTGAGCCAAGATAGCAAAAATAGATATACGCGACTGGAGATTATATCTCGGATAAATGTGATCAGATGAGGTGAAGGTAGGAGCAATAGTTCTTACACAAAAAAAGCCCCTTTTAGAAGGGGCATAGAATCATCTCCTCAAGGCCTTGAGGTACGGGGAACTTATATTAAGCTTTACGACCCTAGTGGACACAACGAACCAACTAACAACAGTCTTTTAAGCATTATTTGCCAATTCGATCATGCATTCGATGCAGTAATTGGTATCAGGCATAGCCATGAGGCGTTTTATACTTATCTCTGCTCCACAAAACATGCAAATACCGTAATTTCCAGTCTTTACCCTCTCTATCGCGGATCTTATAGTGGCAATCTTTTTCAGATTTTGGTTATATCTGAAAATTTCAGCTTGTTCACTCGTCTCGTTGTTGGCCCTATCCAGATAGTCCGGAGCAAACCTGTTGACATCCTGAAACTTGGCTTCCATGGATCTATTTTCAGACCTTAACTGACAAAGCCAAAAATGCAACCGTGCACTAATACAATGTATTTCTTCCCGAGGATAATTAAACATAAGATACTCCTTTATAGTTTTTTATGTTTATCCCTGTATATTCCACCTCCCCTCAAAAAAAAGGGGGGGGGATCCAATTTTAGACATCTTGCTTTTGTCCCAAGGGAGAACGCCGGTCATGCACATATCTATTGCCGGGTAGCGACTTTGCGTATTTCTTGACATCCGCTGCCCTCTCACTGATCTGATGCAGGGATACATTCCCCCTGACCTGAATAATACCAAGAGACACTGTAACCAGCGGATACTTTCCAACTTCGCAATCCCTGCCTGTGGAATAAATCCATCCCCTGCTCCTGTCCTCTTCTGTAAAACAACTCCTGCTTGCCCTCTCGAAGCAACGAACAACCCCGAGACAAAGTCGTTCTGGATCTGCAGAAGTAACAAGCACAAAGTCGTCTCCACCTACATGGCCCATAAAATCTGAATCCAATCCATAACGACGCTGGCAGTGGTGCAATATTCTAGACAGCAAAAGGATCATATGATCCCCATACTGGAAGCCGTAATTGTCGTTATATGCCTTGAAGTGATCCAGGTCCGCGTATACAAGATTAAAAGATCGTCCCAGTTCCAGCCTCTTCTCTATCTCCTCTTCCAGGGCCATGTTTCCAGGAAGTCCGGTAAGGGGATTGGATCCCTTTGCTACTTCCACCTGGAATTGTGCCATCGATTCTATGAGTTGCCTTACAGAGACTACCCCATGCACTTGTCCCTGCCTTGTAACAATAATATCGTCATACATCTTCTTTCCTTCCCTAACTATGGCCTTCTGCGCCACGGATTCTATGGACTGGAATTCATCCACGATGAGAGGATTCTTATCCATAATAGTATTTACATTACGGGAATAATAAAGAGCAGCACCGTAACGGGTTGATAACTTCCTGTCCAATTGATGGCTCATTACCAATCCTATAGGTACTGAATTCTTTTGAACCACAATACTTGCCAAGGCTCCGAGTGTCTCGAACATACTATGTACCTGATCCACCCTCGTATCTTCGTTTACTGTATATACAGAATTAATGAAATTCTTGACTGGTTGGTTGCAATGCGAACTCTCCGGTATACTCAATCTTGATTTTAATTCTTTGCTGTAATCCACATTCGGTGGCGGAAAGTCGGGCTTGGCTATGTAGAATCCCTGGCCCAGATGAACACCCAGATCGGACAATGTTTTGAGCGAAGTATGTGTCTCTATGCCTTCGGCTATTATCTTGGCCTCAATTTTGTTGGCAAAGGTAACAAAAGTCTCCAGAAGTGCCTTTTTTACAGGATCTCTATTAAAATCAAAGACCAGGGATTTATCGATCTTTATAAAATCAGGACGAATACGGGCCAGGGAAACTAAACCGGAATATCCGGTTCCAACATCATCCACGGCAATAAGAAAGCCTTGCTTCCTGTAGTGTTCCAGGGTCTTGTAAAATAGCTTGAATTCTTGTATGTCGTGTCTCTCCGTTATTTCAAAGACCACATTTCCAGGGTCCAATCCACATTTTTGCAAAATTCGCTTGGTCTCCCCCGGTGTAAATTCCGGATCGCTCAAAGTCTGTGGATGTATATTCAAAAAAAGCTTTTGACCCGTTGCCAGATCTACACAATTCTTGATAGCCTTTTCCCTGCAAACCCTCTCAAGTTGAAACAAGTTCCCGCTCTCTTCCGCGAAATTGAACAAAAACAGCGGAGAATGGAAGTTGCTACATTCAGGCCCCCTGCTCAATGCTTCCCAACCAAAGATGCTGCCTGTGGAAAGATTGACAATGGGTTGATAGACTACTGACAATTTGGAATGGTTAAGTATTTCCTGAAATTCCTTATTAAGAAACATATCCTGCATATTGAAGCCATTCTGGATCATATTGCGGGCATCGGCCAAACAGGAGAAGAGATACTGTTCCCATGCTGCATTGTCCGGTAGATACTTTTCAGCCTGGCCCACGCGAACACGGATGGATTGTCCGGTCTGCTGATATATATAGTCGTGAAGTTCATTCTGTACGGCCAAGCGCATTGAAAATGCAAAATCCAATGCCTCTTCTGGCAACCTCTCATCGTACCAAATTAGGGCGTGCTCACCGGACTCGGAGGTCACCTGAGAGATTTCCCGATTGATTACTCCGCATTGATTATCTTCCAGTGCTAAATGTACAGTTTTTTCAAACTGTTTTTGAAGGGTGTTTGAAAAATATTCCCCATAAAGGCCCTTAAATAGATGAAAATCCTCAAGCCTCAAGATCACAACCAGAACATAGGATATCCCGGGAGTGGGCCAGGGAATGTGCTGTTTTTTGAAATGCAACAGATTGGATAAGTTGCTGTCTTCACTTTCAAACTTATAATTGCAATCATTCTCGGATTTCATGAACATTACTCCTTGGTCCATATTCGATAGATTAACTTTAGTTCCGAAATAAATACCTGCAGGACAATCCTACTCTATAATATTATCCCATATGGGAACTCGCTAACATTACAAAATATTTCAGCCTTGTTGATCAGAGCCCTTTAGTTCCATGTATTCACTTCCGCTAATCAAGTAACACATACCCAACAGTGGCTAAAAAATATTCAAATTGCGTTGTAAAGATGATGACAAGTTATCTTTCAAGTAGGAATAAACTAAAACCATGGAATTACATTTTTATTACATTAGCTTAACAGATTGGTAACGAATTACTTTTGGATAGTGGCAGACTGCAGTAAAAAAGCCCCCTTTTAAGGGGGCTTTGGCAGGGTGAAACAAACAAGAGGATATCGAGAGGAGCAATTATTAACAATTTCTAATTTTTCGCCAGGAGCATCTCCCGGCTAGCCTTTTTCGCCTCCAGTATGTCCCTGACAAAGGCAAGTCCACCTTTTGCCCAGGAGCGGTACTGATCAAAGCCTGATGCCTTCTGGAAGGATTTTTTGGCCAGTTCCCACCTGTCGATTTCACAAGCTGCAAAACCAGTTAACAGATGTACCTTTCCCTTGCTTGAGTCGAGTTGTGCGCTCTTCTGAAAACAATCAATGGCCCGGACAAAATTCCTTTGTTCGTAGTAGTAATTGCCTTTCTTCAAGTAGCGCGCTGCGTTTGCCTCTTTTTCCAGTGCCTTGTCCATATATTTGATCGCTTTGTCGTAACGCAGTGCCTGAGAATAAATATCTGCCAATTTCTCGTATTCCTTTGCACTCACGCTTTTGCCTTGTCCCTTCTTGTAGAACTGCACCGCCTTCATGGGAACGTTCAGATATAGATACATGTCGGCGAGTTGCTTCCACTGGGAAGGATCCTCAGGTGCCTCAATATAATAGGCGATTTCCAGATTGCTCGCGGCGTCGGAATAATCCTTTTGCTGAAAATTACATTTGGACAGGATCCTCCAGTACTTCTTGTTCAAGGGATCCTTGTCTATCAGCCTGTTGGCAATTGTCTCGGCTTTATTCCACTCCTTGAGGTTGATATGGGTCTGTACCAACAGGGTCAGCCAATCCTGGCTAACTTGATCGGACTCGGACAAAAGCTTATTCAAGACTTCTTTCCCGGCTGTATATTTTTGCCCCTGATAATATGCAGAAGCTGACTTGTATAGAAGTTTGCCCTCTGCTTTTTTCTTGGATTTTTTTTGCAGATCATAAGCCAACTCGAAGTGCTTTCCGGATTCTCGGTATTTTTGGGTTTGATAGCAGGAGATGGCATAATTCAAATGCAGGGAGACATTGCTTGAATCTCTCTGAATACCCTTTTTATAAGCCTTTCTTGCACTGGCGGGATTGTCCTTCTGATGCCAGATATTGCCCAGGAAAAGGAATACCTGGGGGGAGACATTTTTCGGATCTTCCTGCAGATAGCTCATTACAATACCTCTGCTTTTATCAAATTCCTCGTTTTTAAGGGCCTGCCTTGCCTGGTGCAGTATTATTTTTTCCTTTTTGTTAAGTCCTGAATCGGAAGCAGCACAACTAAGTGCCGGAATGCCAAATACAAGAATAGACAAGGTAACAAAAAATATGATTTTCCTCTCGATCCCCTTCATAATAAACCTCCTGTGATTCGTTTCGTTGAAAAAACAACAAGGAGACGCCGATTAGTAATTACATATCAAAGCTAATCGGCAACTCCACCCAGGTGGGAACCGGCTCACCCTTATAAGACCCAGGCTCGAACTTCCATTTCTTGATCGCCTCCTTGGCCTTGTTCTCAAAAACTCCTTCGGGTTTGGCCCGTACCACCTGTACTTTGCGCACATTACCATTCTTTGTTACCAAAAAACGCATGACCACTTTGCCGGAGATCTTTCTTTTCCTGGCCTCGTAGGGATAAACCGGGGGAACCCTTTGCACCACCCGGGGCTTTTTGTCCACCTCCCCGAGTTGAAAGGCATCCTGCTGACCTGCCAGGCCGCTCCCCTTGCCAGGGTTTGCCACAGCCATACCCTGGTTGATGTCGGCGTTCAACTCGAAATTCGGAATATCCATCTTCATTTGTGGCTGCTTGCTCATTTTCTTCTGCTGATTGGCAACATCCTTCTCTGGCAATTCCTTGGGCTCTTCCTTGGGTTCCGGACGTTTCTTTTTTCTTTGTTCCGTCTCTTGCATCTCCGGTTTTTCCAAAGACACAACAGTAGCGGGTTCATAGTCCTGCATCGGTTTTTTCTCTGTCTCCGAAAGTATGGGAATCAGAGTAAACAACCCCAGGTTAATCAACACTACAACCATCAGTATCAGCATTTTATTGCTTAATTTCAGTTTCATGCCCGACTCTTTCCGATTATCCTTCATGCCCATATGGACAAGACAAAAAATATAGAACGTTCTTTCACCTTACCCAACTAAAAACCCTTAACACTTAACCCATCGAATTCTTTAAAATTCACCTATTTACCAGTTTTAGCAGCTACACTTATATTTTTCACACCGGCGAGCCTGCATGCATCCAATACCTGGATCAATATATCGGTCTGGCTCTGTTTATCCGCAGCAATCACCACCGATCCCTTTGGAGTCTGCATCAAGTAGCGCTCCATCCTGGAACGAACTGCCCTGATATCTATGGGCTTGCCTTGTATGTGCACCTTGCCGCTGTCATCTATCCCGATGATCATATTGGCCTTTTCCTTTGTCACGGCAGATTTGGCTGTGGGTCTCTGCACGTCCACTCCGGATTCCTTGACAAAACTAGTTGTAACCAGGAAAAAGATAAGCAGGATAAAGATCATATCCATCAAGGGAGCCATATTAATATCTGCCGAGTCTGATCTTTTCCTGCGCAAATTCCGAATTCCAGACATAAAATCCAACCTTTTGACTATATAATGTTACTACAAAAGATATTAAAATTATCTAAACAATGAAAAGGATGCTTCCCATTTCTTGATTATACTAGGGGAGAACTATTCCCCTCTCCCTCCACTTCCGTGCTTGTTTGATAAAGTCCCAACTGCTTTTTTTCACTCTCCATCAACATCCCCAGGCAAAACCTCTCCATCCTCCCCTTGATGCTCTCAGCCCTCTTTTTCAGGAAATTTCCCAAAACAAGACCGGGAACAGCCACTACAAGACCGGTCTGGGTAGTGACCAGTGCCTCGGAGATACCGGAAGCCATGGCTTTGGCGTTGCCGGTTCCGAACTTGGCAATCACGTCAAAGGTGGTGATCATTCCGGCAACTGTTCCCAGCAACCCCAGAAGAGGAGCAATCGCGGCCAGTACAAGTATTGTCTGAACGGATCCGTCAATCCAGTCTTCCTGTTTTCTGCGAAGCGAGGAAAGGATTTTGGAATCCAGTTCCACTCCGTGCCTCCTGAAATCAAAGTAGCTTTGCAGTATCTCCATCTGCCAGGGAGCTGCCTGGAAATCCGGCTTGTCAAGATTTTCCAGGCAATCCTGTATGGGCCTTTCCATGCTTCTGCTTTGGTAGTACTGAATCCACTTCTTCAGTATCAGGGTCCACATCCAGACAGATACAACGATCAAGGGGATTATCACCCCTCCGCCACTTCGGATGTAATCCAGGGTTTGAATTATAAGATCAGGCATTATCACCGCTGTCCTTACCTCCCTTGATAACTCCGTACTTGATTAGTGTAAGCGTAAAAGAGTTGCCTTTTTCCTCGATATCTCCGACGATCTTGTCCACCCTGCGTTCCAGGAAGTGGTGCATGAGCATGATCGGTATTGCTATGGCCAGGCCCAGCTGAGTAGTTACCAGGGCCTCGGATATGCCGCCGGACATGAGCTTGGGATCGCCTGTGCCAAACAGGGTGATTATGTGGAAGGTATTGATCATGCCGGTCACAGTTCCCAAGAGTCCCAGTAGCGGAGCAATTGCACCCAAAATGTTCAAGGTGGGCAGAAAGCGCTCCAATCTGGGCACCTGCCTCAGGATAGCCTCCTGTATGGCATTCTCCATGGCCTCTTGGCTCACTCCCAGATGCTCGAGAACCGATCCGAACACGCGGCAAGTTGGGAAACGAGAGTTAGTTTCGCAGTACTCTTTGCACTCCTGCCACTTTCCCTTTTGCACGTAGCCGTTTATATCCGACATGATCCGGTCGGAATTGGACCTGATCCGCATCAGGAAAATGATCCTTTCCACTGCTATTACCAGGGCTGCAAAGGCGACTATGAATATGGGCCAGACCAGCATTCCCCCCGCCTGGATCCACTCCATTATCCCCCTACTCTGGGTAAGCCTCTTGAATACAGCTCCTCCTGAGAGGTCCATGGGCAAGTGACTGGACTCCCCGTCGATAAAATCATTTATATCCCCACGGGTGAACCAGGAAAGGTTCCCGGGAACGGCCACCATTTCCCCCTGGGAATTCATCTGAAGAAACCCCACCTTGCCACCGGGGAGTTTATATACCGAGGTAAGTGCACCCGCGCGTACTATTTCCGCCTCTTTCTCCTCGCCCTCAGTACCGATAATAGTGCCCTTGCGCTTTTCAATATTTCCGGACTCCCGCATTTCTGTCTTCAAAACCCATACCAGGGTCTTTATACCGTCCATGCCCGGAAAACGTTCCTTTTGCAAGAGGGGCTGCAGTTTTTGCAATCTATCCGGATGTTCGCTGGTGACCGGACTTTTCTTCACCAGGGAATGAGCGTTCTTGGCAGCAGTAAAGACAGCTCCCTGCACGTTCTTGACAGCATCTTTCTCTTTCTCGATTTCGGCTTCTAGCTTCTCTTTTTGCTCCAAAAGGGATTGGAACTTGTCCTTGGACTGCTTCAACCCGGACTTTCCCTTTTGCAGGCTGGACTCTAGTTCATTCAAAATATTTTCAAGTTCCGCCCGGTTCTTATTGACCAATTCCTCGGTTTTTTCCGCATCTCTCAGAGTCTCGTTGCTCTCTTTCCCGATCTTTTTCTCCAGGCCCTTTATATTTTCCTTTTCCTGGGCAGCTGCCGGAAATGCACAAAAAAGAATCAGAACAAGGGCAATAAATATTGACAAATTTTTTCTGCAACTCATTACTCAAGGCCTCCTATGGGCAAATCTACTAGTTTTACGGTCTGTTTCTGATTAGCCATGTCCAACGCCCTGCGAATAGGGCGGCTGTAGTCACTCGGCAACTTGACCCATTTTTCCTTTTTCTCATTCCAACGCCCGACTTGGCCGTCACTGGAACGATAAAACCTTGCCATTCTCCCTATCCTTAGCAGTTCCACCTGCATTTTCTTGTTGTCTATGTTAAGTGTAGCCTTTTTGGCCTCAACTGTGCTCCCGTATTTGGCCTCAATCTGAAGTGCCTCCAAGATCCGGCGCATCTTTTCGTCCAGGCTTATGTGATAGTCATCCATGGTTTTCCGCAAAAACTTCAGGCGTCCTTTCCTCTCCTGCGTCAAAAAGGAATAGTCGGACTGGATAAATTGATCCAAGTCTTTCACCACCTTGGACAAATAAGGCTCCAACCTCATTCTGAGCCTCTTCATTTGGGCTTTTTTTTCCTTGAGTTCACTTATAGTCTTTTTCTCGTTTTGGATATAGGCCTCGTACTTTTCATTCTGGTACTTGTGCCACTTCAGCCTGGTCTTTACCTGCCTGATCCGGCTAACCAGGCTCGCCTTCTCCTGGGACCACTTATCCGCCTCTTTTTGGGCCTGAATCGCTTCCTTAAGAGATGAATTCATCTCAGATTTCAACTCTGAGGCTTCCTGGGCCTTAACCTGAATGACAAACAATCCCAAGGAGATTAACAAAAACAAGGAGATGGTAAACTTTCTGCTTTTTGACATTTTTTTAGCCTTCCTTTCCCTAAGATTTTTATTTGAAAATAATTATTCATCGTTTAAACAAGCAAAAACTAAGACCCCTGTGTTACGAAATTATCACAAAAAAGTTACAATAATGTTTAATCTTGTTTGCAGGGACAGTTTTATTTTTCATTTTACATATGCCTTGGTACAATCCACTTTTTTATTTCGGGGCCCCCTCCAAAAAAATAGCGCTGCAGATATTTGCAGCGCTATTTTTTTGTTCTATTTAACAGAGGTTATTATTCAGCTGTGGATACCAGGGAATTAACCATGGTCAAATCATTATTTCCTGCATTGGCAAAAGTTTCTGCGTTGTCAATGTCGATTTGAGCTTCTCCGAATCCGGTCACGATGAAGTTGTAGAAATCTCCCTTTGTTCCGCGTCTAAGGAGCATACCCATGTCGTTTCCGATCAGTGTATCTCCGCCGCCTCTCATTGTCAGATTGGCGATAGTTGGGTCGGAATACGGTGTAGCCATGTTGTCATCTTCCAGATTGTCCGCTTCGATTCCCTGATCGCCGTTATTATGATTCTTGTCGATAGAAACGAACTGCGCCTTGCCATGCCAGCCATGAGTCCAATCCAAGCTGTCGTCGTGGTTCTCTGTCAGGTATACGTACTTGGCCTGGGCTGTACCGCCAAAAAACTCCACTCCATCGTCCTCGTTCTCGTGCACCTGGATATGATTGATCTCGGTCTCGCTTCCCACTGCATGAAAGGCTATTCCGTTTAGTTCGGACTGCGGGTTGTAGCGGTGGCCGGCATGGGCTACAACCACGTATTCCAATTTGCCGCTGTCGTCATTATTATCGGTTCCTCCGTAATATCCGGTTCCGTACTCGTCTTCTATTGTCTCGCCTTTATTGATCTCAGCATTGCCGTGAATGATCAAACCGCCCCATTTGGCTGATCCGCTGTTATCCTTGGCGGTCATAACAATCGGCTCGCCCTTGGTACCGGTCGCATTGATCTTGCTGTCACGCTGGACGACCAGCGCAGTAGTTGTCGTATCTCCCGAGGACGTTCCCTCGATCTTGGTTCCGGGTTCTATATCCAAGGTCCCGGTTTTATCTATATTACCATTATCGTCTTCCTCGCCAACGTAAAGATAGGCCTTCAAGCGGTAGATCTTGTCATTGGTCAGGGTTACATCGCTGTTAATGTGCTTTTCCTGACTTATTTCACAGACGGTTCCGTCTCCGGTTTTTTGTCCGATTACGCAATCAGTATTCGCATCCAACTTGCTGTCATCCCATACAGCATCGCTGTTGCCCCCGTGTGGTATGGTCCAGCCGTACCACCACTGCTTCTGTGCGGACTTGGTCGGATCAAATGCCCCCACGTACTCTGTTGTATCAAAGAAGGAATCACTGCTGGCAAGTGATGACGTACTTACTGCTGTACCCCTCAACCCATCTGGTGAGCTTGAAGTCAAAGACCCGTTTTCATCCAGAACAGGGTCCAATCCAGCTATGTTACCTTCTTGATCCTTGAACCAGCCCGATACTTTGGGGTCATCACCATCTTCCTCTTCAAAGAGCACTGTTACGCCGGAGTCACTTGTCTCGGAAGCCCCCATGGACTCGGTAGACACCAGGGAATTATCGATCTTCAATTCACCGTTATCCAGGTGACTAAAGGTTTCTTCATTGTCAATGTCTATTTGAGCTTCTCCGAATCCGGTGATTATGAATCCGTAGAATTCACCTTTAGTACCTCGTCGCAGAAGCATACCCATGTCATTTCCGGTTTCCCGATCTCCACCGCCTCTCATGGTTACATTGCTAATGGTGGGGTTGGAATAGGGCTGAGCGGTATTATCGCCTTCCAGATTGTCCGCCTCGATTCCCTGATCACCGTTGTTGTAGTTCTTGTGAATGGATACGAATTGTGCCTTGCCGCGCCATCCATGGGTCCAATCCAAGCTGTCGTCGTGGTTCTCTGTCAGGTATACGTACTTGGCCTGGGCTGTACCGCCAAAAAACTCCACTCCATCGTCCTCGTTCTCGTGCACCTGGATATGATTGATCTCGGTCTCGCTTCCCACTGCATGAAAGGCTATTCCGTTTAGTTCGGACTGCGGGTTGTAGCGGTGGCCGGCATGGGCTACAACCACGTATTCCAATTTGCCGCTGTCGTCATTATTATCGGTTCCTCCGTAATATCCGGTTCCGTACTCGTCTTCTATTGTCTCGCCTTTATTGATCTCAGCATTGCCGTGAATGATCAAACCGCCCCATTTGGCTGATCCGCTGTTATCCTTGGCGGTCATAACAATCGGCTCGCCCTTGGTACCGGTCGCATTGATCTTGCTGTCACGCTGGACGACCAGCGCAGTAGTTGTCGTATCTCCCGAGGACGTTCCCTCGATCTTGGTTCCGGGTTCTATGTTCAAGGTCCCTTCTTCGGTTATCGCGGCACTATCGTTTTCCTTTCCGACATACAGATAAGCCTTCAAGCGGTATATCTTATCATTGGTCAGGGTTTTTTCACCTTTAATGTGAGTTTCTTGATTTATCTCGCAGATAGCGCCATTTTCCGAATTTTTTTCACCTATGGGGCATTTGGTGCTGGGATCCAGCTTATCACTGTCCCATACCGCATCGCTGTTGCCACCGTGTGGTATGGTCCAGCCGTACCACCACTGGTTCTGTGCGGACTTAGTCGGATCAAATGCTCCTGCGTAGTTTACATTGTCAAAAAAGGACTCTCTAGTTTGTGCTATAGTACTTACTGAAGAAGTATCCGAGGGTATACTGACCGAAGTACCGTTCAACCCGCTTGGAGAATCTGCAGTCAGAGAACCGTTGGCGTCAAGCGCCGGATCCTCTCCAGCGATGTTATTGCTACTGGCTGTAAACCACTCCTCGATCTCTTTTGCATTACCGTCTTCATTATTATCAAAAAGCACCGTTTCAGAGTTTTGCGAATCGTCACTGCTACCACCCCCGCCACCATCGTCGCCGTCACAACCGGCCACCATACTTAGACCACCAATTAGGCAAGTGATCAAAAAGGTTAAGAAAAGTTTCTGTAAAGTAATTTTCATCTTTACTCCTCCTTGCAATTTTAATGTTTAACAATCAATTTTTATCGAAACGCATATTCGACTTGGAGACTGAAATCCCTGCCCATTTCAAAGGATCTGGTAATCTGGTTGCCCTGTTCGTACTCGATTTCAGGATTCAAAAGGTTTTCCGCCTCGAATTTCAGTTTCCAGTTATTCTCGAATTCCTTGCTGCATACAAAATCCAGGCGAGGTACAGACTGTTTCTTTACATCCGGCAAACCTTCAACTCCAAGTTCCGATATGCGCTCACCGGACATATTGAAGAGCAGATTAGCAACTATACCTCTATTCAGGTTCTCGTAACCTGCATTTAGATTGAGCATCCAATCAGATTGTCCCTGCATGGCACGGTTTGAATTGGTTAATCTTCCCTTTTGGTCTTCGGCCAAAGTAATCTCAGAATCGATCCAGGAAAAATTACCCCCAACATAATATTTGGAAAGAACATTATGCAAAAATCCCAAGTACTTAGTCGCTTCTATCTCTATACCCAGATTTTCGCCCTTTTCCGAATTTTCGAATGTACTCTTCTGGGAGGCACTATTGGACTGTATCCTTTCGATTGGTTGGTCGAATTCTTTATAAAACAGGCTCAATGCGATATTTTCACTATCCGAAAAGAAGTGTTCGAACCTGAGGTCGTAATTCTGGATCTTTGTCTCCCTCAGTTGGGGATTGCCCTCAACTTCGAGCCTGGTTAAAGGATCAGTATAAGATGCAGGGGAAAGTTCCTTGAAGTCAGGTCGGTTTATTGTCTCGCTAAAAGCCAACCTGAGTTTTGTGTCCTTATCGCCACTGACAAACCAAGTCCCGGAGATAGAGGGGAAATAGTCGGTAGTATCCAAGCTTGGTTCAATTTGCTTCCCATCATCATCTACTGTATTCAACTCCTGGTCGGATCCTTCAAAACGTACACCTCCGGTAATACCTAAGTAGTCGTTCAGTCGTATATCACTCATCGCGTAGTAGGCGAGGATTGTCTGGTCTGCCGTATAATCGTCAGAGGGGCGAGTGTTATCGTTTATCTGGAACTCTTCTGGACCTATGTGTTCATCATTGAGGATTTCCTCCAGTGAATCTGTCACCCGCAATTGAGGATCTATTTCTCCGGTATTCTCGTACTGGAATCTCCGAATGTCGGACTCCCGGGATTTATCCACCATTTTGAACCCGGATTTGAGCTGGGTCTTTTTAAATTGATTTACTGGAAGCGGAAACTTCAGGTCTGTAGAAAAGTCGTGGTTGTCATTCTCCATATCTTCATAGATCCTTGCATTATTATCTCCCCTGAGTGGAAAGACATAAGTACCCTCTGTTGCCTCCTCGAACATATATAGCCTGTGGTCCGGAGCTTCACGAGTGCCATGTCCGTAAGTGTACTCCCAATTCAAGTCCAAATCGTATAAAGAAGGAAATGAATGCTTTCCACTAATCTGCTGATTTATAAGGGATCTTTCTACCCATGATAATTCCA
>CAJXKR010000046.1 GCA_913055815.1 uncultured Desulfohalobiaceae bacterium
AAATAAAATCAAAGAGTTGATAAAACATCAAACATCAAGCGTTTAAATAGTTATTTATTTTCAAAGCAAAAACTGGAGTAAAAAGATAACTTATTGATAAGAAAGAATATTTCATTTAGAACAAAATTACCGTGGGAGACATTGACTTATCATTGACATTGATCATTCTTACAGGTATAAGGATTTATTATCAATTTATATTCTTTATTGATTAAAACTCGAGAGCTTAATACTAATAACTTACAATCCCAAGATAACAATATGCAACTTACCAAGCCAGCGGCATATATACTCCTGGTTTTTCTTATCGCAGTAATAGCCCACAGTACTATCTCGCTATTCCAGGGAAAATTCGTGCAGGCAACCGTCATGGCTCCCTTTTTGGTTGTTGTTTACGTATTCGCAGTAGGAAGAAAAAACACCCATACACAGGAAGACGAAATAGAAGACCAGGACATCGAGGAGGAGAAAAACCAGAAAAACCGAGATGATTATTGAACTTCTGGAGGTAAAATACTCCCTGCAAGGCAATATTCGCTTTGCAGATGTGACCTTTTACAGGATCGACTTGCAGGGTTCAAAGATTAGACCCCTACCCATGTACCCGGAATTTTACCCTGTAAAGGATTAATCCCGGGGAGTTGAACAAGCTGCCTGTTTAGAACTGATAAAAGGTTTTATGTCCAAAACAGGGGTCTTATCCATCATATCCACTCTGTGCACGTATATAATATTGTCTTCAACCCCCAGGACTTTTAACACCGACATCCCGATGGGATTGGGGCGTCTGGGGGAACAGATGCTGAACACTCCGTAGGATTCACTTTTGTGCGGAGGCTTTTGTATCAAATAGGAACCAGAAAACTCCGGACTCCTGTCAAAATAGAATATCACCACAATTTCCTGGCCCTGACTTATATCCCTTATTCCGGGTGCGTATTTTTCATCTACAACAATACTGCCTTTTTCATCAGACACGCTCCAATGCCTGGGAATGGATTCCGCCTGGGTATACACATATCCAATCGGGGTGAATTCTATTTTCATTCCTGACTCCAACTTGCAATCTCCCGGGGTTTCAAGATCAAAAAAACGGTTACAATTCGTCGCGCAATAAAAACACCGTTACTTGCCTAGTTCCCATCCGGAAATTCATAATTTCCGGATATGGAAATAGAAAGTTTTCAATTCGGAAACTTGCCTAAAAATTCAGATGGAATTATTCCTCTTGTATACTATTTATCAGACTCCTCAAGCTCTGGGTAAGATTTGACAAATCCTGAATCGCTTGGTCACATTCCTGCATAGCCTGCATAGTTTCCGAAGCAATCCGGTTGATTTCGTTTATGGTCTTATTTATCTGTTCACTTGCAGAGGATTGTTCCTCGGCAGCAGTAGCGATCTGCCTGACCTGATTGGCGGAATTCTGGGCAGTCTCCAGTATTTGCTGCAAAATCTCCCTGGAATTCTTAGCCTGTTCATTGCCTTCTTGCACCGCTTTGCTGACTTCCTGTGTATTCTGCACATTCCTTCTGGTACTGCTTTGTATGTTCTCTACATAGGAACTTACATCCTTGGTAGCCTCCATGGTCTTTTCCGCGAGCTTTCTCACCTCGTCCGCAACCACGGCAAAGCCTTTGCCGGACTCTCCCGCTCGAGCGGCTTCTATGGCTGCATTCAATGCCAAGAGATTGGTCTGATCGGCAATATCACTGATCACATTCATTATTTGACCGATACCCTCGGTCTGTTTTTCCAATTCTTGCATATCCTGTTGCAATTTGTCCACCTCTTCGGACACCTTGTTCATTATCCCGGTGGTATTGTCCACAGATTCAGCTCCTTGTCTGGCACCGGCCTCATTCGAATCCGAGGCTTCGGCAGCCTCGCTGGCATTTTTGGCAACCTCGAGTATGGAAGAATTCATTTGATCTATGGAAGTCGCGGCCTCAGAAGTGCTTTTTCTCTGCTCTTCGGTTCCCCTGCTGGATTCACTGATCTGATTGGAAAGCTCTTCAGCTGAGGAAGCCACTTTTTCCGTAATATCGCCCAAATCCTGTGCTGCTTGCCTCATACCGGCCTTTTTTGCGTCTTCAGCCTTTTGCCTTTCTTCTTCTGCTTCCCGCATCGCCTGTTTAGCCCTATCCGCCTCGGCACTCGCCTCTTCTGACTTCTTCTCAGCCTCCTGCATCTTGTTTTTCAATTCTTCTATCATATTTTGGACAATATTCTTCAATTTCCCGAATTCCGCCCCGAAATACCCCTCGGGCTCAGCTTCCAAATCCCCCTGGTAAATCTTTGTTGTATAACTCATCAGCCTGGACAAGGGATTTATCACTGAATTAACTATCAGTGCACTTATCAAAACAAAGAAAATCGTAAGCCCGATAAAGAGATATATTTTCAGCCTATTCAAGTTTTGAGTCAATTTGCCGAGTTCTTCCTCTGCGGAATTCAAGAGGTTTTCCTTTTGCGTAAGCACGGCTTCCCTGGTGTCTACTAATTGATCTTCCAGCTCCAACTTCTTGTCCCACAACTGATTTATTCTATTGTAAAAGTTGTAGAATTCGGGCAGCAATTCCTTCACTTCCACTGTTTTGGCGGTAAACTTTTGTTCGCTATTCATTCTTTGCATAAAGGATGCGATCAATTTTATCTGTTTTTGATATTCCTTGAACTCGTTTTTGATCGCATTTGCCTCTTCCTGATAAGTATCGATATTATTTTTTAAGTACAATTCGTTATTGATGATATTCATGTACTTGTTCAAGACCAAGGGAACTGACTTGAAATTCCTGGGAATCTCCCGAACCACCTTGGAGACGCTTTCGCTTTGATTCATTTTGTTGCCAATATATTCCTGTACCAATTGCAGGGCTTTTTCGATAACATTTTCAATTTCGCCAGTATATTTATTGAGTTCATTTTTCACGCTATCAGTCTTGCCCACAATATCTGCCACATTGTGGACCTGATTTTTATAATCTTTCAAACTGTTTTTGATCTCCTGAAGTTGCTTTTTATCAAACATTCCCTCGTCCAGTGCCTGAAGATGATTATTCGCTGCCTCTGTGTGCTTGATGATATTTTTCATATCCTCTTTCTTGTGGGTTCGCAAAAAACGTTCCTCTGCTCCCAGGGCCTTATTGATACTGTTTTCAAACTGGCTCAACTTGTTCAGATTGGCATCGTATTGGGCCTCTCTGCTTTCGGAAAAGTAATTTATTCCCATTATGGATCCGGCCATAATCAACCCCAAAAACAACAAAATCAGTATACGCAAGCTCACCTTCAAGTCCGAAAATAAACGCAAACGCATTAAGAACCCTCCTTTTCACAATCTTTTCAAGATAATATACACTAGATATTGATAACAAACAATATCTTTTTTAAGCACAATACAGCACTGCTTGAATCCCAAAAAATATTGGAAAAACACTTTGAATTTTGTTATTTGTAGGTGATAAGGTGACCAAATGATTAATTGATCAGTGGTTTTGAGGTGTCAGGGTATTTGGTTATTGAAATCTCATGCAGGAAGAGTTTCCGGATAACAACCATGTAAAAGCAAAGGATTGAAAACTGATAATAAAAACTGTTATTCTTAAGACAAATAAAGACCGGAGTACCAGGACAAGAAAACCTTTGTCCCTGCTGCTTGCCCTCTTTGCCGCAATTGCAGTGTTAAATGCAAAGCCTACCAACTGCGAGATCACACCTGTCTACGCCGTAGCCGGCCAGGGAGCGGAACCAATCGACCCCGGCAAGGAAGTCACTGTACAAGGAGTGGTTACAGCCGCTTTTCCAGGGGATAGCGGACTGAACGGATTCTTCATCCAGGGTGAAAAAACTGCTCCGGATGATCTACCCTCTGGACTGTTCATCTATGCTCCGCAGTTGAAGGAAAGGGAGAAAAAGGGGACACAAGAAAATAGAGTGCTCCGAATACAGGGCAAAACCGGTATTTACCGCGGAAGACCCCAGCTGGAGAATATAAGTTCCATATCGATCCGGGGCAATCGCGAAACAAATTCAGTCCGAGTAGAGATGCCATTGTCCAGACCCGAACGGCTGGAAGGAGTCAAGGTTAGATTCAAGCACGGCTTTACAGTCACGGACAACTACCAGCTTAAAAAATACGGTAGCCTGGAATTGTCTGCCGGGGGACGCGCATTCCAACCGAGCAATTTTCCATCCGGACAAGGACCGGAAAATCCAACCTGCAAGGGCAAGCGAATAATCCTGGACGATGGGTGCTACAGCAGAAACCCCGAACAAACACCGTATTTGAACAAGAAAGACACCCGCCGGGTTGGTACCAGAGTAAAAAAAGGCCTTACCGGTATCATGACAAACGCCTTCGACTCCTGGCGCGTGCATCCAACAGAAGCTCCGGAATTCGAAAACGCCAATCCCAGGCCGGAGGAACTTCCCAAACCTGAGAGTAACAGAGTGCGTCTGGCTGTCCTGAACTTGCACGGCTACTTCCTGACCCTGGGTAAAAGGGGTGCAGAAGACAAGGAGGAACTGAAAAGGCAACAGGGAAAGCTCATGGCTGCGGTTGAAAATCTACACCCAGACATCCTGGTACTATTGGAGATAGAGAACAGGGACAAGGTGCCGAGACGTTTCTTGAGGCTTCTGAAAAGGAGCAGCGGCGACCCTTGGAAACTGCTCAGCACTAAAAACGCGGAAAACAACGTAATCCGGACATCCCTGGCATACCGCGCCGACAGGATAAAACAGACAAGCCCCGGTAAAAGGGACTTCACCCCTGTCCACGACCGCCCTCCCCTGATAGCTGGTTTTAAACCGCGCAAAGGGGGAAAAGCATTTGGAGTCGCAGGTGCACATTTCAAATCCAAGAGCGACTGCCCGGAAAGAGGGGACATGGATAAGGGCCAGGGATGCTGGAACCGGAAAAGGGTAAAACAGGCACGTGCACTGCTTGAATTTATCCAAAGCTGGCGGGAAAGACACGATTCCCTACCGGTCCTGATCGCCGGAGACCTGAACGCTTACGGAGCGGAAGATCCGGTGCAGGTGCTAACCCGGCACTCCGGAATGGATCTACTGGCAAAACAAATTTTTTGGAAGGAGAGGTATACCTATATCTACTCCGGTGAATCCGGTTACCTGGACCACCTTATAGCCACACCGCAACTAGCGGAAAGAACAGCCAAAGTCCGTACCTACCACATCAATGCCGACGAACCGCGTTTTTTAGAATACAATCAAGAGGGGGCAGAAGATCCCTACCCGGATAGATCACCCTATCGGTGTTCAGACCACGATCCGGTTACAGTGGACCTGCAGGCGAGATAGCATAAAAGCACACTGCAGGGGTTAAAAACAGGCTGAGCCCGGGGATTCACAACACAGGCAATGATAAAACAGCAGTAAAAAATGCTGTTTTACATATGCATGAAACTCTGCTATCAGGCTATGTATGCAATATTTTCCAGTTTGCCTCAATATCGCCGGACAAAGATGCCTGGTGGTAGGTGCCGGAGCAGTAGGCAGGCGCAAGGTGCAAAATCTATTGGAATACGGGGCAAAAGACATACTTCTTTTGGACGACAACACCACGGCGGATGCCCAAAATGAATTTTCCGGCAATAAAAATGTCAATATTGAACAAAGGGTTTTTACTGCCAAGGACGTGGATGGCAAATTCCTGGTATTTGCCTGTACCGACAATCACAAAACCAATAGTCAAATCGGGGAAATATGCCGGCAAAAGGGCATCTTGTGCAATATTGCCACCCAGCCGGGGCAGGGGAGTTTTATCCAGCCCGCAATGTTGCAACAAGGAGATTTGAGCATAACTGTATCTTCCAATGCCAAGAGCCCGGCCTTGGTCAAAAAAATCAAGGACAGCTTGAGGCAAAGCTTCGGCCCGGAGTACAAAATACTTATAGAACTGTTGGGGAGATTGAGAAGCCAGGTCCTGGAGCTCAAGGAAGATTCCGGCTACAACAAGGAAATCTTTGACTCCCTTACAGAAAACGATATCCTGGAAGCTATCAAGGACAGGGACAAAAAGAGGCTATTGGTTTTAATCCAGCAAAGGACTCCTTCTTCAATGCATTCAAACCTAGAGGAAGTTTTGCATGACCTTTTTTAACATTTTGGATCTTTGCATAATAATGCTATATTTTATCGGGGCGCTTTTCTTCCTGGGCGGAATCCTGGGCATCAATCAAACCTTGAAAAAATCCGCCCTATACGCAACCATTTTGGGATTCTTGCTGCACAGTGCGGATCTGGTGATCAAGCTGCAAAGCAATGTAGTCTTTACATTCAGTCAAACCCAGTTCTATTTCAGCTTTCTGGCCTGGAGTTTCCTGCTTATCTACCTGATAATCTGGTGGAGGATGCAGCTGCAGTTTTTGGCCTTGACTGCCGCACCTCTCGCCCTCATACTTTTCACCTCCTCACTTGCAGTCTCCACTTCGGATCTTAGCATACCTTCCCAGTTAAGCGCCCTCTGGTTCAGTCTGCACATTATTGCCCTTTTTTTGAGCATTGCATTGCTGGCAATGGCTTTCGGGGCAGGGCTGTTTTATCTGCACAAGGACAAGCAATTAAAGAACAAGGCCAAACCCAACAAGTTGCGCAAGGGGTTCCCTTCCCTCACAAGCCTGGACAGAGTCAACCACATAGCTGTAAGTACCGGTTTTCCCCTTTTCACCGTGGGTATGCTCTCCGGGTTTGTCTGGGCCAAGTTCACCTGGGGAGATTTCTTTAGTTGGGATCCCAAGGAACTGATAAGTATAGTGATTTGGTTTATTTTTGCCTACCTCTTCCACCAGAGGATCACAACAGGCTGGAAGGGGCGCAAGCCAGCACGCCTGGCTGCATGGCTTTTTGTCCTCAGTATAATTTCCCTTTTGGTAGTGAATTTCTATTTCCCGACACACCACAGTTTTAGGCCCTGATTTCGGGAGAGACAAAAAATTTTTTACAAAATGTCAAATAAATAACTCTATGGACCTTAATAGTCAAAGTTTTTAATCCAACTCTCTGAGATTACTAATTTTATATTGCCTTTGCTCAAATCCGGCCCTGGCAGCATAAGATATTGAATCTCTTGTAACAAAGTTACAAGATTCTCAAAGTTTTTTTTACTTAAAAACTACGAACACAGGACCTCGAATTCCTTAGCTATGAATCGAAATATATATATAATCGGACTAAACCATCGCACTGCACCATTGGATATACGTGAAAAATTCGCTTTTTCTCAAGCCGCTCTCCGGGATGCCAACATGTTCTCCCGGGAAAGTGATATAGAGGAGTACTTGCTAGTCTCCACGTGCAACCGGGTGGAAATAATCTTTGTCAGCCCCGAGGATTCGGATCCCAGAGAGCAAGTAATATCCCTCTGGGCGGAACATTGCGGGCAAAACCCGGAAGAACTGAGACAACACGTATACATCTTTGAGCACTCGGAGGCAGTAACACATCTTTTTAAAGTCGCTTCCAGCATGGATTCCATGGTGGTGGGAGAACCCCAAATCCTGGGTCAGCTCAAGGACTCCTACAAGAACGGGGTGGAAATAGGTACCACCGGCACCATAATCAACAAGCTGATGCACAAGGCCTTTTCCGTGGCCAAGCGGATCAGGACCGAGACCAAGATAGCCCAGAGCGCAGTCTCCATAAGTTATGCAGCAGTAGAACTGGCCAAGGATATTTTCGACAGGCTGGACCGGCAAAAGGCCATGCTACTGGGCACAGGGGAAATGGCGGAACTGGCAGCCTCCCACTTGCTGGACTCCGGGGTCTATTCCCTGACTGTTACCAACAGGACATATTCCAATGCAGTGGAACTGGCAAAACGCTTCCAGGCCAATGCCGCCCCCTTTTCAGAGCTATTTTCCCATTTAGCTGAAACAGATATATTGATAACCTCCACCGGCGCGGAACAATCGATACTCCAGGCCCAGGATCTCAGGCAGATCATGAAACAACGCAAACACAGGCCCATGTTCCTTATAGACATAGCTGTCCCCAGGGACGTGGATCCGGATGCCAACAATCTGGACAATGTCTATCTCTACGACATAGACGACTTGAAAGGCGTGGTGGAGGACAATTTGTCCAGACGCCAGGAAGAGGCGGAACTCGCTCGGGAAATAATCCTGGAGGAAGTGGAGAAATTCCGGCAGTGGCTGAAGGCCCTGAACCTGACCCCCACAATCGTGGACTTGCTACAGCAGGGAGAACAAACCGCACAAAAGGAAGTGCAAAAATCCCTGAAAAAACTGGGGTCTGCAGCAACCCCGGAAGTCCGGGAGGCAATGGAAACCCTGGCCAATTCCATGACCAAAAAGCTTTATCATAACCCGATCAGTTTTCTAAAAAGAAGGGCCAAGGAAGAGGATTCTGCCAGGCATTTCATATCCCTTGCCCGCAGGATGTTCGACCTGGACCGGGAGGATATTCCGGACGACGCTCACGGGTTCAAAAAGAAAAACAAGTAACATGAAAAAGTTTTCTCGCCCCGCCCTGTCAAGTCAGGGACGGGGTCGAGATTGCCAGAGTGTTATCCCAAATTGCCAAGGAACTATCCGATGGGAACTGTTTACCCATTCTCCACCAATTCGGAGATAAAGCTCCTGACAGCCCTGAGGTAATCGTCCCCGGAAACCAGGTGGCCTTCGTTGTGACCTCCCCGCATTTCCAGGAATCTCTTGGGTTCTTTGGCGATTTCAAAGAGTTCCTGCCCAAAACTGTAGGCTATCAATTCGTCTTCGCTGCTGTGCATAATTAATACCGGACAGGAGGTATCCTGTAAAAATTCCCTGGTTGGATATCTGTATTTCGAAAACCGCCTCACGGGTAAAAACGGATAGATTTTTTCACCCACTTCGGTCAAGGAAGTGAATGTGGATTCCAGGACCAGACCCCCGGGGCTGTTCTCCTTGGCCATTGCAGCAGCTATCGGACCCCCCAGGGACCTGCCCCAAAGCAAGATCTTTTCCGGTGCGATCTGCTTATTTTCCTGCAAATAATTCCAGGCAGCCCTCGCATCCCTGTATGTATCCTGTTCCGAGGGAGCACCCCCCTGACTTTGACCAAAACCGCGGTAGTCAAAGATAAACACTGACAATCCCAAATTGTGGAACACTTCGACAGTTTCCAGACGCTGGGATATATTTCCCGCATTGCCGTGACAAAACAACACCACCAACTCCCGTTCCTTGGCAGGAACGAACCAGCCGTGCAACTGCAGTCCGTCCCGGGTTTCAAAACGCACATCTTCAAACTCCATCCCGATATCTGCAGGAGTGGCAACCAACTCTGACTCCGGGAAATAGATCAATTTATGCTGAAAAAAATACCCTCCAGCTGCCAATCCCAAAATCACAGCCACAAGCACGGCAATCCAGTAAACTAAAGACATAATCCCCCTCTCCTTGACTAGGCATGATCTAAATCATACTTGCAAAAATGACACTCTCGACCGAAGTCAAACCGGATAAAAAAATTGACAATCCGGCTTTATCCCATTAGTTTGAAGCTCTAAATGATTTATAGTTAGTTCCCATCCGAAAATTCTTAATTTCCGGATACGGAAATAGCAGGTTTTCAATTCGGAAATTAGATTTTTTTTCGTTTGACAAGGAAATCAAGAAATTATGAGGAGGCGTATCTTAATACGTCGACGAATAATTTTGAAGATTGACGAAGTCAAACGGAAAAAGGGCAATTTCCGGATGAAAACTAGTTAGACAGGGCAAGGTTCCGGAACCCAACAGGTTAATCCGGAATTTTCACTGCTGATAAGCGATTAATATCGGTCTTAGCAAATAGACCCCGGAGTTTTTGGGGCATTGGAATACAATCGCTTTTTCTACAATTAACAACCAGATGAAAGGAGCAACAAATGTACAGAACTTTATTAAAGATAATCACTTGCCTGTTTTTCTTCTCTTTTGTTTTCGCTGCCACTTCCCATGCAGTTCAATACGAACTGGAAATGAACGTAAACCACGAGACTTTTGAAGGTGCCCTGACTTATTCCACTCCCTTGGATAATAACAATTTCAACGCAAGATTCAACTATATTTACAAAGAGGACAAGTACAAGAAAGGTAGCGGCGAACTACTGCTCAGCAACCAAGTCCTGGACGACAAACTGACTTTCAATCTGGGATTTAACAGTATCTACGGAGAGATAATGGATCTGCACAAAGACCCCAAGATAAGCAATGTAGGCTTTGTGTTCGGATTAGAATACACCCTTCCGGATCATAATCTACCCATCCCTGTTGTTCTGGCTAACAAGGCAAGTCTGGCCCCGGAGCCCATTTGTTTCGAAAACACCAAGAGCCATTTTCAATACAGGGCCAATCTGGATTTCAAGATCCTAAACAATGCCGGTATCACCATGGGATACAGATATTTCAGGACCAATTTTGAAAATGGCTTCGAAAAAGATGACTACTCCGAACAATCCGTGTTCATCGGCTACAAGCTCACCTTTGGAGTAAAGTAACATGAAAGATGTGGTTACGTAAGAATTTGAGTCGAACATTTTTTATGCAACAATCAAGGGAATTGCCCTCGCTAGTTCCTAGCCGCGATTCCCGCAAAAAGCACTGGTTGATAGTCGAGATTGCCGCCGCCTAGGTTTTAGAGTTTCAAGCAAGAGGATATTACAATTACAAAACAAGGAGTTTAATTTTGCGCACCTACTTAATCGATGAAATCAAGCCTGAATTCATACAAAAAATAAGGGATCATTTCACCAATAACAGTTCCTGCGAATCCCCCATAGATGATATCTATTGGATAAAGATGCCGGAAAATCTTCTTACAGCGACTCAAAAGGAGCACCTTACCCAATGCGGCCCCTATGTAATGAGCCTGGAAATAGGCGACACCTGGGTAAAACTGGAATTATTGGTTCGGCCTCCGAATGTGCTCAACTGTTCCTGCATGAATTACGCAACCCCGGAACAGAGAAAATTCGGCATGGATTTCCTGGAGGATGTATTCCAGGAACTGGAAATCCCTTCCTAGCGTGAATTTCTATGGACCTGCCGGAAACCGTTCAAGACTTGCCACCGAGGTGGGCCCATTTCTACCTGGAGGTAGAAGCGTTTGTCTTCAGGGAACTGGGCCTGGACCTTGCAGAAAAGAAACTGCTGATAGCCCTCTCCGGGGGAGTGGATTCCACCGCCCTCTTAATTCTTGCCCGCATATTTCAAAAGCGTTGGGGAAACGATCTGATTGCCGCGCACTTAAACCATAAACTGCGCCCTGATGCAGACCTGGAAGAGCAAGAAAACAAGAAGCTGTGCGAAAAACTTTCACTTCCACACTACATAGGCAGATCCAATGTAGCCGTGTACTCGCGCAAACTGAACCTGGGACTGGAACAAGGAGCGAGAAAACTGCGCTATTCCTTTTTAAACAGTCTCTGCAGAAAACATGCCTGCGATTTTATCCTCACCGCCCACCACTTGAACGACTTGGCAGAGGACTTCCTGCTCCGGCAGTTGAGGGGTGCGGGCTGGCCCTCCATTGCCGGGATGCAGGCCCATGAACCGGAGTCCGGCATATTGAGGCCCTTTCTGCTTTTTCCCAAACAAGAACTGCAGGGACTTGTGGAATACACAGGCCTCTCCTGGCAAGAGGACGAGTCGAATCTGGACACGAGATTTAAACGCAACCGGATGCGTGAGGAGATCCTGCCCTTGTTCTGCCGCGAGAACCCCAACTTCCTGCAGCGGGTGAAACAATTATGGAGACAGGCCCGGTTGGATCAGGACTATTGGGAAGAACAACTACGGGAAAAGAAAAACCGGGAAAAACAAAGTTCAAATTCCTGCTATATAGCCAGGCAAGCACTGGAGGAGTGCCACCCCGCCTTGAGGTTGCGCTGGTACAAAGACATACTCTCCAGGCTGGGTTCCGGGCAGGTACTTGCTGAAAACCTCTCTCAGCTGGATGCAGCCTGGCAAAACGGCACAGGTGGGAAAGTTATCCAGTTCCCGGGAAACAAAAGGGCAAAGATTGTGAAAAAAGGAATCTTGTTCTATCTGCAAATGGATTGAATCCGGCATTCGCTTCCCGGAAAAAAACTACAATTGTACAAAAGGGACGATATCTTGCACAATCTTGTCGATTCCGGCCTCATTGGGGTGTATGCCGTCCGGAAGTGTAAGTTCCGGATTGTAGGGTATATCCGGAAGGAAATCCGGGAACAGGGACACATCCTTAAAGCGGGAGATATCCTCGTAAATCCGGTGATAACCCTGTTCGTATCTTCCGTCTATCTGCCGCAAAGATAGAAACCCGGCCAGTAAAACGTTTGCCCCTCTACTTTGGCAGGAATCTATCATGCTCTCCAGGTTTGCCCGGATATTCTCTGGCCGCATACCCATGAAGAAATCGTTCACCCCGAATTCCAGGATAACCAAGTCCGGGGAATACTCCAGCAGAGGAGCAAGGCGGCGTAAACCATCGTAAGTGGTATCCCCGGAAACTCCACCGTTTATCACCCTGACTTCCTCTCCTCTTTCCCGCAGGACCTGTTGCAATCTCTCTGCAAAGGAGTGTCCCGGCGACACGCCGAACCCCGCGGTCAAGCTGTTCCCGAAGGCTAGTACAGTAAACATCTGCAAACTCCAAGCACTGTAATTTGAAGAAGTTTTCTCGCCCCGCCCTGCCAAGGCAGGGACGGGGTCGAGATTGCCCATACTTCGTTGTGCCCATTAGGGCATGATAGTTGATACTCAAATCACCATCATGTCAGGGTCAGGTTTTGGATATACAACTACAGATTCTCTCCTGCTCGTTTTCTGACAAATACGGATGCATGGGCAGACTGAATATCCGCTGTGCACAATCTTGACTTATGGGCATATCACTAGGCCTGTAAGCAAGATAGGAAAAAGCGCTCTGCTGATGCAAAGGCTTGGGATAGTATATCACCGAGGGGATATCCCGGTCCCTCAACCCGGACTGCAATAGCTCCCTTTGTTCCCCGTTTTGGGCAAGCAGTGAATACTGGGCCCAGGCACTTGTATACCCGGTGGGCACAAACGGGTTTTGGAGTCCGGGCACGGAATTCAAAATCTCCCGGTAGCGGCCTGCGGCTCGCTGCCGGGATTCGATCTCTTCTGGGAAGATCTCCAGTTTGGACAGAAGCACTGCTGCCTGCATACTATCCAACCTGGCATTGATTCCGATGCGGGCATTGTCGTATTTGTGGCCTCCCTGCCCGTGGACCCGGATGGATACGAGTTCGTGGGCCAGATCTTCATCATCTGTAAACAACGCACCCCCATCCCCGTAGGCTCCCAGGGGCTTGGCCGGAAAAAAGGATGTACACCCGATGTGGGCCAGGTTTCCGGCACTGCGGCCCTGGTACTGGGCACCCAGGGACTGGGCTGCGTCTTCTACTACCCGGAGGCCGTATTTGTCAGCAACCCTATGGATGGAGTCATAATCCGCAGGCAGACCAAAGAGATCCACAGGCAAAATACAGCCGGGATTCAAAGAAGTTGCAGTTTTGTTGGAACCGGAGCTCAAAGATCCGGGGAGGGGGTAAAGTTGGGGATCGTTGTTGTGTACTGCCTGGATGGCAGTTTCCAATTGCTGCGGATCCATGTTGAAAGTCAGGGGGTCTATATCCACAAAAACAGGTGTGGCACCGAGCAAGGCAATAACCTCGGCTGTAGCGATAAAAGTAAACGGGGATGTGAACACCGCGTCCCCCGGTCCGACACCGCAGGCCATCAAGGCCATAAGTAAGGCATCTGTTCCGGATGAGCAGGAAATACAGTGCCTGCACCCCACAAAACTGCTTAAGCCCTCCTCCAACTCCTTGATTTCAGGTCCCATGATATACTTGCCGTGATGCAGCACCCTGTGAACGCGCCTTTCCAGTCCAGGCCGTATTCGGTCCTGTTGTGTCTGTAAATCCACAAATTTAACCCCGGTTGCACCACCGCACTGCCCCAAATACTCTTCCGGAGCAATCGTGTATTCTGGATATCTTGCAGCAAGTCTACTGTCCCGGGTCAAAAGCTTGATAGAATAGTTTGAAAAACGCTTCAAGGCGCTAATAAACTGCTCACCTTCCGGATCATCGTAGCAAAAAACCGGTCCTTCTCCCGCCAGGGAAGCCAGCCAGTGCTTGTCTGTACAAAACTCTGCCAATACTTTTCTCGCGGCTTCCAAAGAATTGGCCAAGGAAAATCCCCTTTCCTGGTTCAAGTTGTAAATCTCTTTGGCCACTGCAAATTCCATGTTTTGTACCGACCCGGTGTAGAGCCACACCCTTTGCCCGCTATCTTGGCATTTACATATCGCCTCTGCAGAAGAAAAGCTCCAGGGCCTTCGGCCGGAACACACGTCCACCACTATATCCACGTCCAGCAGCAAATCCATCATTACTGATTCCCCTGGTCTTTTTGCAATTCTTTCTGCAATTCGAATGCCTCCATGCGATCCCTTTCTTTTGCAGTGAGCTCCGATTTACCTGATTCCTGCAAGGCCCTCTCACGAACTTGCTGCAGGCTCTGCAACAACCGGGAAGCCATCTCGCTCAAAACATTCCCCCCAAATCCTGAATCCTGTGCACTCATATACAATCTACCGTTATTCTGAACAAAATTCTTCTTTTCCATCAACTCTTGTTCTTACGTAATTTCGTAGTCGAGATTGCCGAGTTATTAAGCTGTTAAGCAAGAAGCAATTAAGAAGTTACGACTCCTAATCTCTTTTTTCTTGCTCAAAAACAAGGCAGCTTATGAGCTTGGAAATCTCGACCACGAAGTGGCGAGAACAACT
>CAJXKR010000047.1 GCA_913055815.1 uncultured Desulfohalobiaceae bacterium
TGATTAAACATAAGGGTAAGCATTCCAGAATCATTTAACACCCGTCTACATTCAGCAAATATATTAGACATATGTGAGACATAGGCTTGGTTAGCACTTTGAGCAGAACCATCTCTGGCAGGATTGGCCACTGCTTCTTGTTTCTTGTCGGTTAAGCGACGGGCAAACAGATCAGGGTACAGATCTTTTAAAGTCCTTTTCTGCCAAACATAAAAATAGTCAGATAGTTCCGCATATTGTACATTGTTGTAATAAGGGGGGTCCATGGCTACTAAGTCCACTGAATTATCAGACAATTGGGCCATATTATTTGCCGATTGTTGGATAATAGTTACTGGGCAGTGGTTAGAACTTTGTTGTTCATGCATTGGTACTAGCAGCCTAGCTAAGCTTTTGTAGGAATCTAAGATTTGATCTAATCCCCAGGCGAATCCTGAATTAGTGCCAGAAAATATTATCTCCCCAAAACTCCATTTCAAGGAGTAGTCATGTCTAGTAAAGGCATGAGCAATAACTCCTCTAGGTGCGTGCCATAAGGTCTGCCTACTATTGTAATCCACTCCCTTATCAATAGCGAACTGCAAGTAGGTGATCACAGCTCGTGCCTTTTCTTCTCCCAATTCTGCTATTATTTTGGGTTTTAATTCATTCAGGGCCTCTACCAGAGTACAATGTCCCAAAAGCTGCCTGGGAGTGAACATATCACACCAGCGAGGCATTCCATAATTTAATGGGCGTATGTCATTGCCACCAGGAAACTTTTCCGTGGGAATATAATCATTGGCCACCCATTCGTCCCACTTTTCCTGCAACCGTTCTTCCGCCTTTTGTAGGGCAAGCAAATCCTGATCATTAGGAGAGCGGAAAAAGCGAATCTTTTGGGTCTTGATCTGTCCTGCCTTGTCTCCAGAGGCATAGCGCTGCGGCTCTCCCTGTTTATCCAGCTTGGGTTCGTGACGAATAGCCACCACGCAGTACAGTCGATCCTGCCATTTTCCGAACCTACTTTCACCTCTGGCCTGGGCTTTAATCTCTTCTCCCGAGATTGCCTGACGACAATGGATGCATTGTCCCACTGCGTTGGAAACAGTGGATATATTGGGATCTTCTCCTTTCGGTCCCTGACCATTATGCACCCCGTAGGTTTCAAAGCGTACATTGCCCCTTTTGGTTTTTCCATCGGGTATTATGCGCACTCCCCACTGTTTGCCATCTTCTTTTGATAGCCAGCAGGAATTCAACAAAGGGGCTTCTCCTAAGCAATGCGGACAGGTGACTTGGCGGCAGTATAAAAATGTTGTTACTTGTTCCTGATCAAACTCATCTATAAGAGTATGTTCATTATTGAGATTGTTTTTCAATTGATTTTTTTCAGTTTTTGGGAGTGGCCCACCACTTGAGAAAAAAGAACTTATCTCTGCCTCAAGGTAATCGATTAATCTTTCTCCCCAATATTGTATATCTTTATATAATTGAACACCAAATTGAGTTGGATAATTAAGTGTAGAGTGTAATATTGTCACTGCTACTGGATTAAATTCGTTAGCAATAACCTTGTACCCTAATCTCAAAGCTTCAAATGGAATTGATCCTCCACCTGCAGTTGGATCCAATACCGTAATAGAATTATTTTGGGGATCAGGTTGTGTAACATTTGAAAATGCTCTGTCATACCCATACATATTGGGGACCCTTAACCCGACTTGTTGAGCTAAAGACATGATCATTTTAAACCAAGCCGGATCCCCCATAACCCTTTTTACATGTAGCTTTGTACCTTCCTCGGGCCATGGTTCAGGTAAGGGTTGACTTTCCTCTTCCCAACGCTTTAGCACAGGATCGTTTTGTAATGCCGAATCCTTGGCTTTGAGTTCTACAATTAGATCTCTGTTTTGTTCTCGTCTTTGTTGTTCTTTATCCAAGGCTCTCAGGACTACTTGGTTTACAGGTAAATATTCTTGTCCGTCTTCATATTTTTGAATCCTATTCAAGAGATTTCCTGTCAGAGTCCATTCTTTTCCGTTTACATAGGTTACACACTTTTCAATGCCCAGACTGCGAATAAATTCTTCCGGATCTGTGTCAGCAGGCAAGAGGGAAGCCAATATAGCTGCACGGCTGGGGGTCAGGGGACGTCTGGCCCACCAAACGTGCAGATAATAAAGAGGTGGTAATGCTGAGCTGGCCCCTCGTTCCCTTTGAGTTTCAGCACCCACTTGATGACAAGGAAAACCATGTTCTATTAGTCGAATATCATTGTAGTTCATTGGGTCTCTCTTTCCTTTTGTTTGTTGATTTTGTTAACTTAATCCCCAGAATTGATGATCCTCCCATTTATCCGGGAATCCCATTTTGTTTGAAGGAATTTGGGGATACTCATCAAGGAGAGCTTTGAGCCTCCTTTGCCAGGATGAACCATCCGCAATAACTTGCAAAAATACATTGATTACCGATGCCTGGGCATAAAATTTAGTATTATCTTGAAAATGTTCACCAAATTTTTTGGCTTTTTTGGGCTTAATGGTAAACACCCTGTTCCATAGCCTTTCATGATGGGCACACATGTTACGCAAATATGTCAATGCATGTAACCAAGACGTCAGAATGGAGTAATGTAGACCGAATTCTTTGCTGATGGCCTTTTGATCTTCTCTGTCCTGCAGGTGACTATATACTCGAGAAAGATTTCCAAAGGAGATTACCTCCATGACCATCCAGCTTGGAGGTAGTTCGGGATCTGAGTAGGTATCATAATAATGACGGCAAAAGACATTTTGTTTTTTTTGATTATAATACCCAGTCTCTTTTTTCACCGATTCTTTGAATTCTTCATGATCGAATCTTTCATTAAATAGAGACTGATTTAAATACCAATGCGCACCGTGCCCTTTACTCATAATGTTTGATACAGCACTTCTAATAGCTACTTCGATTCTTTCCAGGGCGTCCATCACCAGTAGACGCAGCTTTCGATCGAATATATAAAGTTGCAGAATATCGTCAAAACAAGTATCAGGGAGAAAGGTGTGAGATGGATCTTCTGGATATTGGAAAGGTCGAAAATACCCGGAGAGTCGGTAATATCCAATATAACGCAGGTAGTGGTAAGTACGTGACTTATCTTGGATCTTCAGGCCACGGCTGATAAGAAGTCCAATTTGTTCTTCCAGGCTTAAGGCAGGCTTGTTAAATTCTTTCTTGTTGTTGGACATAAAAAAACCCACCGTGGTGCGCTTCCAATGGAGAGGCGTGGCGGGTGTTGTTATTTAATAAAATAATATACCCGACCACGTCTGTCAAGCTGTTTATTGTTTAATTTTCCCTAAGACTGGTAAGCATCTTGGTAACAGCAGGATCTCCAGGCTGTCCACCCAACATGATACGTAGTCCAGAAAGGGCCCATCTGTTGGCGTCCGATCCATAGGTAGTGGTCCTATAAAGCCAGTAAACAGCCTCCTCTCTGGAAAAGCGGGATATACGCCTGGCTATTAATTCTATACGATCCAATTCACGCACCCGTACCTGTAGTCTGAAAAGCAGGCCCAGTTTTGCTCCAGCCTCCTCATCCAAAGGAAGATTGATCCTCATGCGCAAACCGTCTTTATTCATATAACGCTGTATTTCCAAAGGGATGTCTTGTTCATCCCTGACTGTAGACACAATGTACCACAGCACGGGCAAACATCGTCTTAAGGGTTGCCCGTATATTGAACCTATCTCCACCAGGACCCTTCTAATCCTCGGCTCTATCAGTCCCAGAGGAATTTCCTTTTCTGGATTCTGATTTTCTATCTGGTATGCCCTTCTCTCTTTGAGCACAAGTACCGGTACCGGATATTCTTTCCATTCGGTGATGCGCAAAACATATGGAGCCTTGGGGATTAAGGGTTCCAGCTTCTCTACATGGTGTTTTTCCAGATCCGGTTGATTTTTTTTGTTCATGCGCAATATATTTTTTCACTCCTTTAGTATGTCTAAATGTACTTATATACTGTACAAAATCTCTCCAGACCTCTATGAGAGCTGGATTGTAGATAGCTAACTAAAAACCGGTAACTAAGTTACTAGTGTCTTGTCACACTTTATATGTAGGTAAGAATAACACTTTAATTACGACACTGTCATCCCGGACTTGATCCGGAATCCAGTCTTTTTCTATTTTTCTGGATTCCGGCCTTCGCCGGAATGACGTTATTGTGAAAGCGACAAAGCGTTTGTGACAAGACACTGGAAAATTAAAGCCAAGCCTGATTATTTTATCTTGTTTACAAAGGAGCATTCATCATCGGGTTCTTTAATTTCAAGTTCCATATCCGTATTTTCTCCTTTTTGCACAAGATCAACCAAAGTCTCAAAAAATTCGTCCAAATGCTTGACACCTTCAGGAGAGACATCTTCCATGGATATCCGGAGCTTACCACCTCCAGGTATCTCCAATTCAAACATCTCCAGCAGATCAATATTTGATTCCCCGCCTTGAGCATAGATTTGCCCCATTTGTTTTAAGATGGGCCAAATCTTATTTATTGCCTGTTCGCCAGACAGTTTAATTCCCTTCTTTTCTTCTTTCCAGCCCCGTTTAGCGATAGCAGAAGGTGCAATCAGAGTTTGATCCTGCTTTACCGGCTGTACTACAGCTACCCTTCCGTAAACCAAGTCTGAGGGTTTATCCATTTGATCGGGGTTGCCGCTGTATACACCTATTTGACCGCTTTTAACCAAGGATGAGATTGCTTCTTTCACCTCATTTTCCGGGACTTCACCGTATTCCTGATTCACCTTTGCTTGGACGTGATGCACAGAAGATGCTTCATTCTCCTGAACTGCATAGGTTATAATACCTTTAACCTTTTCCTTGTCCAGGGTTTTTGGTCCCCACCCCAGCTTTTGCGCTCGCTTCATACTTACTAGCGACCAATCCGATTTTGTGAGGTCCAGGTTCAAGGGCAAAGCCCCTGTATCTCTACTATAAAATTCTTCAGGTTCATCACTTGAACTGGGCATACGGAATAAGCACCAGACACCTCTTTCCACACCGTACCTGACGATAGTTTCAAACAATTCGGGTTGTTCAAGAACAGGCCAGTCTCTGACCTGGGTAAATGAGTTCCTCAATTCCTGCAGGCTTGGGGTAGGATTTTGGTAAAAAAACAGCTTGGCCAGACTTTGCAAAGTTTCCTGTGTCTCGGCAATATTTTCAGTTATAAGTTCTCCATCCTGGCGTAAAACCTTTTTTATCTCTTCAATGATTGCAGCACCGCCTTCACCTCCTCCAGTACGTATTTCCTTATGAGCTAGACGTCCAGAGGCGGAAGGATACCAAAGGGAATCAAAGCATTGAGCTATGGTAGTCTCCAGTGCTTGGGCCCTTTCCTTGAATCTCTTGGCAAAATCTTGTTCAATAAGCATAGCTGCTGTAATGCCGTAATCTTCAGGCCGATCTTGCAGCCTTTTCATTGCCACTACCCTTCTGGCCAACCCCTCTATCCGGGAAAATATTTCCTGAGCCTCACTTTTTCGTTGGGTAAGGTGATGTTCATTATTGGTAAGTACAGTCCTGGGCACGAGTATGAAACACAAATTTTGTTTTTCTCTGGCCCTGTTTGGACCGGCCATAGTAACTAGTTGCTCTATATTTACCTCCTCGGCATCAAGAGAAACCAAGGCCAAGATTGGTTTTTCGCCCTTATCAGGAATATCTTCAGGATGAGTCACTTCATGCAATACATTAAAAAGCTCATTGTTTGATTTAACGACATTCTGGCAGGTACTTCTTATACGCTCCATTACATAATCCGAACGAGATCTCAGTCCGGTTTCGATCGTGGTTAAAGCCCTGTTTACAGAAGGCTCCAGACTGGCAAAATACCTTCCCTGTTTTTTTCTTAGGTATTGAGCACTGTTATCAATCTCCTCCAGGGCCATCTGGACCTGTGGGGGAGTCATGGCCGGATTGGAGACATCAAAAAGGGCATCTTGTTCAGAAAGGCCAAATATATTGGAGCTTAAACCTTCGGATCTACCAACTAGACTATGCAGAAAAATTGTTCTCCAAGTGTATTCGTATAAGGGATATCCTTGGGGATGAGGATTCTTTTGGTCAGCAAACTGGGCGTAGCTTTTTCCCAAAGATAAGTTGCCAGTATCTGGACCACCTATGTCTGTATTAAGGACTTGCTGCAAATCGCTTCCGCCGGTGCGACCTAAAATTTCGTTGACCATGTCTGGATTGGTCAAATCTATATGGCATGTGTGAATCATGGGTGCTTCAAGCCTCTTGGACCATATACTGCGCAAAACAAAGGCCAACATTCGCAACACGCCTCTAGTACCCTGAAAAGTCTCTAATGTGGCCAACTTTCCGTTCAAATAACGAATAAAAGTGGGATGGAAAGGGTAATGTGCTTTCAAAATAGATTTAAAATCTTCTTGGCTGGCTTGTGCAGGCAGATAAGAAGCATGGCGGCGATACATATCCAGATAGGCTGAGACTGTATCTTCAGCTCCTTGGTCCTCGATATATTCAAAAAGGCGTTTAGCTAAAATCCTGGAAATTTCACCGCCCTGTACTGGCACCACAGTTGAGGCGTCCCTGGATACAACACTTCGCAATCCTTGCTCTGCTTGCTGAGCTAGAGACATGGCCTCGTCTTGGTCCACTTCGTCGCCTTTTACTTCAGAGACCAATTTACTTAATTTGCTGGATTGCCTGGAAAAGGCGTCTGCACTACCGGCCAGGGTAAGAACTATAGATATATGGGAATGATTGCGGGCATAGCCATGTAAGGCCATTAAGAATGCCGCCAATTGATCAGAGCCATCTGGCCTAGCTGCTTGCAGTCGCGTTGCATACTGGGCCAGTTCGTCTAACATTATCAAAACTTTGCGCCCGGAAAAGACCTTCTGAAAATAAGTATTACCAGGTGCTGCATATGATTCAGCTTCTGAACGTACTTCGTTATATAGACTGTCTCCTCCTATTCTGTAGGCAATTTCACCCCATAAGGTATAAGGTACAAGTTCAGAACCCTTTGTTTTATATAGAGGGAGTTCATCACCGGCTATGCCAACAACATGTACAGTCCCGGACTCGGGAAGTAGATCCTCGGAAATGTAATCCTGAACAAGGGAGGCCAACTCGTTTCCTTTTTTAGCAAGGTGGGTCAAGGCTATAAGGGTATGGGTTTTACCTCCGCCAAAAGCTGTTTCTAATCTTTGAATTGCTGGGTATGTATTAATACCCGAAAGCCTACCCACAGTGGAAGCTAGAACAGTTTTTAGTCCTCCCGTTGGGTAGGTCGCTTCTTTGAAAAAAATCTCTGGGTCAGTATATACAGTTTTTATGGACTGAGAATCTTCATATGCTTGTAGGACTTGGCTCAGGCTAGCTGTAAATATTTCCGGATTAAAAGTTCCTTCAATAATATCAGGTCTAGGAGTGCATGTTTGAAGGATAGATTTCATATAGAAGTCCTTTTGATAGTATTAATCGTTCGATATAAATTTAACTATTACAATTCCAAGACACTGTAAACAATAGGAGGTGAAATTACCTGCATTTTCCAGGAAAAAAATTTTGATAAGTTATTATAGCTTATCATTAATTGAACAATCTTTTAGCATAGTTACGTTTATTAAGTCAAATTTGGTCAAAAATTATAAATAGCGGGCTGCAATAAACTACATGGCCACTAAGTATCTCAAAAATCCTTATGAATATAAAAATACTGGTTAAGAATAAAAAATATAGGTAGGAATAAAAATGAGAGCCTTGTTTTTGATCAACATTATGGGGATACACTATGTGATAAGCAGTGTATCCCCTATCTTGTCAACATAACCACCCCAAAAATCCCTTGCAAGAAAATTTTCCGTCTTTAAGACCAAGCAAATTGTTGCCTAATAAAAACATCGGCTTTTTTTATTGATATATTTACATTTGTAGTTACAATAAATTATGCATTTTGATTGGGATGAGAACAAACAAATACTCAACCTGAAAAAAAAGGCATAGACAAGATGCAGAAATTTTCTTCAATTCCAATCCAATATGTTTTGAAGACAATCGTCAGGATTACGGAGAAAAACGCTTTATTGCGTTTGGTACAATCCAAAAACGTTTGGTTGTAACTGCATATACTATCCGCAAGGAAAAAATACGCATTATATCAATGCGTAAAGCCAATTCCAGGGAAAGGAGGCTATATGAACAATATATCACAAACAGACTGGAATAAGGTTGATTCCAAGTCTGATGAGGAGTTAACCCAAAACGCCATTAATGATCCCGACAATCCACCTATAAATGAGGATTTTTTTGTCAGGGCAAAGCAGGTGCAACCACCCCAAACAAAACAACAAGTAACTTTGCGGATTGACTCGGATATTTTGGAGTGGTTCCGGAACCAGGGTAAGGGGTACCAAACCATGATCAATAATGTACTTCGAGCATACAAGGAATCTCAAGACAATACTTAACTAACTTTACCGGAAAAAACTATTTTTTCTGGAGTGGCAAATACTGTTTTTTTTCTCATAATAGCAGGTGCTACACCATCAAATATGTCCAGGGAAGTAGTGCTTGCAAGTGCATAAATCCGATCCTTTCCTCTGGGTGGTTGTACTTGCAGGGAGAAGTTCGGTCCCCGGGGGGTTTACTATATGTCTTCCCCTTGGACAAAAGTCCTTCTATAGTACCGTAGCCATATTTATTCAGGCCAACTTTATCGCCTTCAACAAAGAGCTTTGCCTCAGTAGGGGTTACCTGAAAACTTACGTGTTGCTTGTCGCTTTTCAGCTTGGTATGGAAGCTGAAAGTACTCAGTACTCGCCCAATCTGCTAATATTGCCTCCAGTACCAATCAAGCCCAACATCCCGATTCTAACTGTCTCCCGCGTCTTTGCAGATCCTATCAACTCGTGGGACAATTTTTCCGGTGCCTTGATGAAAGGTACTGCCTGGGGATATTTTGTTTTGACTTCAGTAGTTTTTGGGGTGGTTGCGGGTGTGCAGTTTAGAATTGTAAGCTGCAACAACAATAAAACAAGGGGAAGGTTAACAACTAAAAAATATTCTCGTTGTTTACTTGCCATAATTAATGAAAAATGATTGTTTCAAGATTATTTGCCGTGGTATTGCCTGTATTCAGAATCCATCTTTTTCCTATAGGATGCGCCTGCAAAAAGTCTTTTGCAGGCAGTTTTAGAGTTTTAGGGTTTTAAAGTTTTAAGAAAAATCAAAGAGTTATAACTAGTGTATTGCAAAATTTAATAACTAAAGCTACTTTTTGCAGTAGCATCCTATAGGACTCGAAGCTGTCATTGTCCCCGGCATATCCGATGCAAAGCAAACCGCACAAGAATATTAACTAAGTCGAACCCAATATATTCCTGAATCTGATAAATCCACCCTTGTTTATACATCTGTAAATAATTGTTTGCAGTTCCCGGTTTTAAAAATAAAGAAAAGTTTCAGATCCAGAACAGGAATAAATCACTTTATCATGACACCCTTGCCTTCCTGTAGAGCAATATCAGTCATGCACTTGAACCAACTTGCAAAAAGGTCAGCCCGGATGGCTGAAAATAACATCCGGGCTGACCTTTTGATCCAAGCTATTGGTTCTTTTTATACTCTTCCATCTCCTTGGCCAATTGCTCCTGTGCCTTCTTGGACTTGAACTCTTCGTATAATTGCCGTTTATCCTTGGGGTCCACCTTGGCAGAACTCTTTTTAACTATCTTATTGAAAATTTTCTTGGTCTTTTTGGGATTCAAGCTCATAAGTACACACAACTGCTTATTGTCACCGATCTCAACTATTTCCTGCTTTATGACACGGGCGCCCTTGAGCTGCTTTTGGGCAACCTGCTTGGAAACGCTGGAAAAGACACTGCCTGTACTCTGTCCTTTCTCGGTGCCCACCTTGCGTTTATATGTCTTGTCCATGGCCTGCACTTTTGTCTGTATCTGCTTGGTCAGGGTAGCACGTGCCAATGCAGCTGCCTCTGCCTTGTCCATGCTGACATCCCCGCTCCACTTGCTGCATTCCGCTGTTGCTATACCTCCCTCAACTGATGGATTGGCCATCCAGTCGGGCAATTGGGCATTCCCTGAAGAACTGTTCGAAGGTCCCTTACTCGCACATCCCACAAGAAAAGCGGCTAGAATCGCGAATAAAAAGATCTTGGCAAAATCCTTTAGCATAATTCCTCCTTTCTATTTTTTTTCCTTGAATACTACCCAGACATAAGCGACTTTGTTTTCATCCACATAAAACCCCCTCAACCTAGGATATAATTTGCTGTCATACTTTGTAGTGACCCCGTTGTAGTAATACGACGTGCAATCTCCGCCCTTCAAGATTTGTGTACTATTCACAGTGCTGTCTCCGTACTTCCGCACCAGGCTTTTCATTCCCCTCTTGGCCGCCATGTCGATCTGGTCGGACAAAAGGCCGCTTGCAGTTAAGCCGCAGCTGCCCACTCCGCCCTTGAAACTCTGATTTCCGGGGTTTTTCAGCCAAGTCACCCCTTCCTTGCTTTCATAGCTTGGCAACTCTGGGGATACCAGCCACAAGTACAACATGTCCTTGGCGTGCCTCAACTCCTTAACGTAAATCCTGATATTCCTCTCCCTGTCTCCAGCAGTTTTGTCCACCCCCAATGTACTCTGGCGTATCCTGATGCTTCCGGTGCCGGAAGATTTAATCTGCTCTATGACATCCTTTCCCTGCACCTTGATACCGTAGGTATACTCCAATAGCGACAATGCATTTTTAAAAGCCAAATCATACTGTCTCTGGGGAGAACTGGCCCGAAAGCTTATCCCGACAACACCGCCCAAACCCTTTCTACTGGGCGAACATAGCCATTTTGGAATACACTTTCCGGGACTGACTCTATTTTGGTCCGGGCAGGGGGCCATGGTGCCATTTCTAATTGCCCCCTTACCTGAAGCGGCATAGGCATAAATGTATCCTTGGGATCTGTGGGTATCCACAATGGAAACCGAATTCCCCTGGATAGATATTTGATCCTTCTTTCCTTTTAAAATCTTTCTGATACCGGAAGGCATATCATTATTTTCAAGACTACCCCGCCAATTATAGTACCTGCACAGCCCCTGCAAAGCGTTCTTCTTTGCATAGTACTCCGGAGAGTGATTTACGCTGATATCCCTGGATATGCCTATGGAACCTATTAGTCCCTGGGGCGATGGTTGATAGAACCAGCAGGGAAATGTTTCCCTGGCATTGGGTGGGAATCCTAGTCCGGCATAATTTGAAGTCTGTTTATTGGATTGGCAAGAGCACAACAGGAATGCTGTTGTCAGGAAGAAGCTAATCAAGAGCAAAATTATTCGTGGCCTATTGTGTAACAAAAAATTCATCCAAAAAGTACACCCAGTTCTTGAACAAAGTCTGTTAAAATTGCATTATATATAACGCATTATAGCAACAAATCACTTATACATAGATTATGCAACAAGATTAAAAGACTACAACACGAATAACATTTATAAAAGCAAAATTTACAACACTTTTGCTTTTTTTTCAAATAGTTTTTAAAATTGAAACAATATGGTTAACAAATGAAATCTATATGAAAGGAGTAATTTTATGCAACGAGACACTATTGATTTTGACCAGGTAAGTACAACATTGGAGGACTTAAGATCCAAATGGCCTTCAACATTGATACCCAGGGAAAGGAGTTATGAATTCCCTGGAGGATTGATAAACCCGAGAACCTGGATAGGGAAATAGCAGATTCCGGGTTGGCGCTGTTGTATTGATCCACTGCACGTTGCAGTCTAAGCAGTAAATGTTCTACCATAACCTGGGATGTCTGCGGCAGGAGTACAGCGAACTCGTCCCCTCCGATTCTGGCAATAATGTCACTGGAACGGAGATTCCAATATTTTAATAATTGTCAGATTATTTGAAATGATTTGTCAAGGGGGAGGCAGGATTTTTACGGGCCAATTGGTGCTTAATGCAATATTCTTGTTGTCAATTGCAGTGCACTGAGACATACTGGAGGACATCGAGGGATATCCCATTGCCCCTGTTATACCCATTAATTCAGCCAATTAATATATAGTTTTCATTCCCTTGATAGCAACAAAGGAACCCTGACCATATCCTGCAAGCACAATGTCAGGAGAATTTCCCGGGACAATAGTCTGATAAGCACTTGCAATCTCGAAACCTGTACTTTTCAAATACTCGAGCATTTCCTCGCTGCAAAAGAAACTAGCTTCTTGATAAAATCTACTGCTCTGTTTTTTGCTTTCGTATTGCTTACCCAATTGGCTCTGTTTATCTATAAAACCAAGGATTAGACATCCTCCAGGTCCAAGGACCCTGAACACCTCTCGAAGGGTTTTTAACACATCATCCACAAAGCAGATGGTGGTTACCATCAATACACAATCGAACTGATCATCAAAAAAAGGCAATTCCTCAGCTATACCCAAACACACATTCAGACCGCGTTTTCTTGCCTTTTCCGCCATTTTCCTGGACGGATCCACCCCTGTTTCTATCCCCAGCGGTGCAGCAAAAATTCCGGAACCCACACCCACTTCCAGGGTGTTTGCCTTTTTTGAAGGAAGCAGCTTTTTAATCGTTTCCAATTCAGCCTTGTAAAGATCTTGGTGCTCCTCAAACCAGTTATCGTACACATCTCCGTATTTTTCAAAAGGTCCTGTCTTTGCCATATGCAAAACTCTCAATCATCTCTTGTCAACCCTAATGCCACAGGGGTCCAACTTATCTCTCTGGCATCGGTAGATTTTCAATTGCTGACTTGAATTCTTTCTTTTCAAAGGAGCATGAATACAAGCAGCACCAGAAACCAATGGGATTTGGACCAGGATCTACAAAACACAGCCTACCTCCATCGCAGCCATTGCCAGGTTCACCGCTCTACCTGTTTGGACAACGCCCCATGTCTTTAATCACCACCTGTTTGCCAAGCACGCCAGAGAAGAAAACCTCCCCATCCTATGGCTACGAGCATTATCAAGCGTCCGGAATTCAAGGACATAACGGCAAACGTCTTATCATAAGCCAGTAAACCGGTTTCCCCAAGGATGAATTCCCAGTCGTGGAAGCCATATGGAGAGGTGCTGCCGGTATTTCCTCCGAGCAAGGGCATGTCCCCAGCCCGTGCATCGGCTATATAGGGGGCAATATCGATAAAATTCTGACCGAACCACCATAGGCAAATACTTGCTCCGAAGGTATCGGCACGCTTCCATAAAAGAGTAACACCGCAAACAAGAGGTAAAAGGAGTTGAGCAAGTGTGCCGCCCATAGATTTCAAAAGTTCGCCATCGAAGCCAAACAGGATATGGCCCGCTTCATGGAAAGGTAAATTAATGAGGTGCATGAAGCCTCTTTCTTGCAGGAGATCCGGGATGCCGGAACTTATATAGCTATACCCCCAGAGGGAAAACAGAGCCCACAAGATCAGGTAACCCCACCATATAGAGTACATACTCTCAGAAGGGGTGAAAAAAACATCCCTTCCACTTGACCTTGAGTAAATTATATTAGCCATTGCCACAATCCTTCTGTCACGGCAAAAGGTATGCTCCCAGGTCAAAGTCCACCTCGGGCGGATTTACCATTTCAGCTCCCACCCTGTTCCCGTCCACAAACTTGATTTCAATCGCGCGCTTGATTACGGGTCGCTTATATGTGTCCAGTTCAAAGCTGATGTGAACTACGTCCTGGGGTTCCAAATCGTGCCTTCTAACTGTGGTAAAGCCAACTCCGCAAAATGATAGATCATTGACCATCATTTTTCCCTGAGTTCCGGTTCTGGTGTTCTTGTATTCCCCGGAAAGATAGACTTCCTTCCGGTATCTGTTGCGTTTTTTCTTGATACTCACTTCTTGTTCTTTATCTGCACTCTCGGAAGAAATTGAAGAGTCCCCGGAAGATTCCTTTTGACAAAAGGCGAGCATTTGTTTGCTTCGCAGAAACTCCAGCAGTTCCTCCAGGTTATTGCAGGTAGCAATTTTGACCAGATTCTTTTCTTTGCCTATGGGCGAACCATCCTGGGCCTGAAAAACAAACCAGGCTCGTTCTTTCCATTTGGCCAGTGCCATGGGCTTTTTTTCATAAACACCGAACAGGATATTTATACTTCCTCTTTTGCTGTGGGGTACAGAGTCAAAGGGAATTAGCTTCATAAATGCGACACCTGTTTAGCTCGAATTTTATCAGTCTAAAATGTAAATGTATCCTATCAACAATCATATGTAAATCTATTATTTTGAAAACACGGCACCGGATTAACGTTTGGGGCTTTGATACACAATAGGTGCAATAAAAAATATATTTCAAGAATTGACACCAGCATTCTGGAAATATTAATACTAAGTTAGAAAGCCCTGCGCAACTTATTGATATGGTAGGAATCATGTGGTAATTATTATTACAACTTGATCTTGGATTATGATTTACAACTTGCTACAATCAATTACATGGTACCATGATAAATAACAATTTAACAAACCGGTAAATACTTCCCTTCCATGGCTTTTAAATCCACCACCCAATGGCTGTTCCTA
>CAJXKR010000048.1 GCA_913055815.1 uncultured Desulfohalobiaceae bacterium
GCGGTTCCGTACGCCCTTTTTAACCTGGAGCCTCGCGGGCAGCTTTTTGTCCAGCCCGGGGACCAGGTGTACGAGGGGATGATTGTTGGGGAGCACAACCGGGGCCAGGATATCGACGTCAATCCGTGCAAGGCCAAAAAGCTCACCAATGTCCGGTCTTCCGGGAAAGACGATCAGGTTACGCTGACCCCGATCAAGCCGCTTTCCCTGGAGCTGGCTATAAGTTTTATTCGGGAGGACGAGTTGCTGGAGATTACCCCGCACTCCCTGCGTATGCGCAAAATTGAGCTATCCTGTCAAAAGCGGCATACGCAAAGGTCCAGGGAGGCCAAGGGGGAAAAGATGCAGAGCTAGTCCACTAAGAAGAAAGGGGGCTTTGCTGTTTTAGTGCAGTTTGGTATTCTGGAAATATTGGGACTCATTTTGGTAAAATACCAGGCAATAGGAATGCTAGTCTCCATACAGGAGCGCAAATAAGTTCAACCAATAATGGTTCAAATTTCCTGGTCAGCTTAAAAAAAAACGAGGGCTCGAGAAAACAATTACCGCAGTTAGTATAATGTGGAGAAGTGTATCCGGGTAGGACATAGACTACAGTCAGGAACTTTTCAAACAAGCCATTGAAACAGGTAAAAAGCCTTGCAACGGGTCGGTAGCGGTAGCCTATCAACGCCCCTTGTTTTGAAGGAGAGCCGTCATGCTAGCGAAACATGCGACTCTTGCATCTTAAACTAATTGTAGGTTAAATTATCTATGCTGTTTTATTCAGGAAGCCCCCGATTTGCTGTCCGGTTTGCTGTTTAGTCATTTGTTGGTTATTCTGGGAATTATTGCTTTGTTCCTGCTGATTTTCAGGTCTGGTTCTGTTCTGGATTTGCATCTGTTGTTCCTGCCCTGACTGTTGATTTTGGCCGACCTGAAACTGGTTGTTCTGGTTACTCCGAGCATTATTTGCAGTATTGTTGACACCCGCATGCTGGGCATTTTGCATCAATCCCTGTTGTCCTCCGATACCATCTATCATGATTAACCTCCTTTCATTTCAATATATAACACTATTACATATCTGATACTGTTTGATAAGCAATAAAAATAGAAGGATTAGGGATGTTCTTTATTCTTTTCACTTTAGAGCGCTAAGATATATTAATTTATTGTAGGAAGATGGGTTAATTAATAGCTAACCTGCCGCTACATAACGTGCCTTATCTATAGTAGTCCAAATATATCAAGAGCTTTTAGCCTAGAAATCATTAGTCATTATCTTCTATTAAGTACCGTATCTATGTGTTTTCCTTTTTCTATGCCGCTCCACATATTCTTTTAACATTATGGTCGTTGGATTCCAATTGCCCAAGCTAAATTGCAATATTGTTGAAGCTGTGAGGTCCAGGCTTTTTGAGGCCCTATAAGCCTTTAGCAAAATTTCTGTTTTCAAAGTCTCTTTGGGAATTTTCAAATTTTCTGTAGCCTAGCTGTCCCAAATGTTAGGTACTACATTAACCCGAACTTCTTTTAATCCGGACAAGTTTGGAGTACTGCTCTTGATCTTATCGGTCAGGGCTTTTTCTTGTTCAAGTGGTCCTTCGACATTCACGCATGCCATCCCGTCTTGACATGTTACCTTTGTTTTTGGATACTTATCCACCAAAGCAGCTTTTATTTCCGCGGACAAAAGCAACTCCTCTATCTGTTTTTGGGATTCCGACGTATTTTGCATATATGGGCGCTCCAGAATTTGTTCAATCATGTCTGCTATTTCGTCCACAGGTAATTTGGTAGCATTGAAAACCAGATGATATTGAGATGCATCGCAGGGATCCACTCCTGTAACATACACGTTCCACTTACGCCTTTCTTCATCGTCTTTTTGCAATATATATCGAGCGTCGGAGTCAGAGATGTTTGAACGTTTCATCTCTTCCTGAACACGATCATCTAAATCCGCCCTGATTCGCACTTTCAACAAGTGTTGAATACCGCCCAGAAATATATGTCCTCCCAGGCCATTGTATATTACATTGTCATTTACCATATGTCTAAGGATGGCGACTCTGATGTAGGAAAGATATCTTTCTTTACCATAGGAAAATCGATTAAGAACAGAAGGAGCATCGTGCAGTGCCCTTTCAAGTTTTATTTCCTGAATATTGAAGATTTGTGAAGCTTCAATCAAAATTTCTCGAGATATTAATTCATAATTCATTTTTTGCGCTAATTTTTCGGCAACCTCAGTTCCACGTGTATAGGAACCTCTTGAAATAGTTACTAATGGCATAAACTTTCCTCCTTGCAGGTCTAATAATTTTACAAATTTATACCTTATGTTCAAAAAATTTTATTTTTAGTTACGTTTAATAGTAAAAAAAAGTTTCAAATCTCTGTCTTAGTCAAAGCTAATGATTCTTTTTTTCGACCTAGAAAAAAAAATGATATATTACCCTCTTGATAATAAAGAAATAAATACCTAGTCAAGTACGAAAATTCCCCAAAAATTGCAGATTTGAACTAGTATCACACTTTGAACTTACCAGATGTATTTGATGTTGTAAATAGTAGTTATAATTTTAAATCTTTAATGGCAGATATGATGTTAATATTTTCAACACTACAGCGAAACTTTAAAATACAACCATTTTTGTCATTCTTTCAGGCCCCCGTATCGGAGTACGGGGTAGGCTTTTAGCCGGAATCCAGTTTTATTAAAAGGGCTGAATTTTGCTTAGATTCTTGCTTTCGCAGGAATGATGGATGTTAAAAGAAACTTTCGTTACTCCAGTAGCTTAATATAAAAGTTTTGCTGTAGTGTTAAATTTTTTAACTTGCTGAGATAGGTTATTTTTGCTGCCTGGAATTAATTTGCAGTGAAAGTGTCCAGGACAAGGATTGAATTTTTCCCTGCTCTTATGTAAGAATGGTTCTTTTCAACACTTGACAGTAATCCGGGAAAGAATGGAAAAAAACAGCACAAAATACTCACGTCCCCTCTGGAAAAAAATTGTTTACCTGAGCATATTGGCAGTGTCGATTCTGCTTGTACTCCTGATCCTGCTGTTGCTGTGCATGCCCTGGATCGTCTCCAGTTCCTGGGTACAGGAGATGGTTAGCAGCCGGGCGAGCCAGGCCATTGGCAGAAAAGTGCACTTGGATTCCCTTGCCTTTGGCTGGAGCAGGGGATTGGAATTTCAAGGCATAAGGCTGGCAAAAAACAATGGTTTTAATCAAAAAGCGCCGTTGACCTTGAATAGGATCAATATAAGTCCTCAATGGAAGGACCTTCTGGAAAAGAGGTTGAGTGTGCATATCAGGATTGTGGACTTGGATCTTGGGTATGTGCAAAAAAAAGACGGCAGTAGCAATTGGGATTTCCTTTTCAAAAACCCTGGAAAAAAAAGGGTTTCAGAAGAGGAGTCCCCTGGAAAAGCAGTACCCGGACCCGTAGAGCTTAATCTCCCGCTTGATATCGGACTGGAGCTGGATATGCAAGGGTTTTCCCTGCACGCGGCGGATTTGGGCAGCGGCAGGAGTCTTTCCTTGCAAAACGGATCTGTGTCCCTGGATATGCCTTCACTCTACCAGGAGGCAATAGGTTTGCAAATCCTTGCCAGTCCCAGGATAAACCAGGAACCTGTTTCAAAGCTCAGCCTGGATCTGCAAGTACGCGACCTGGTGCGGGATAAGGGTGTGATTGATCCGGGGAATGCCTACCTTGGCCTCGCAGCAGAGGCACCTGGCAGCAGCGTTCAAATACATGGAGATCTCGGCAAAAAGGGTGTGAACTGCAGCATGCACCTGCAACCTGCAGAACTTATAGCAGCAGCTGACCCGTTCCTTCCTGACTCCGTGCCGGAAATGCGGGGAGATATCAGAATCCGGTCAGATGCTGCATACAGGTCAAAACAGGATATGCAGGCAAATTTGGATTTGAATGCCACCGGCTTGTCAGTATCCGGAAGCGGATATCCAGGAATATCCGGAGATATGGGATTATCAGTCCGGGCAGCCGGGAACCCTGCCAAGGATCTGGATTTCCGGATTTTCTGTCTGGCCTCGGATTTGAGGGGTGATATTTCGGATAAAAGATTCGGGCGGATGCGGTTTGCACTCTCCCAGAACGGGACCTATTATCATGCCGGGCAAGATTTGGAGCTTTCCTCCGGAAAACTGGCTCTTCAGGAACATAGCTATCTGCGCTGGAAGGGCGGGATATCCTCGCTTTTTGACAAGCATCCCAGCTTCGATCTGGAAATTGGCAAAGCAAAGCTGCAGTTATGGGAAATCCTGGAACCGGTCAGTGCTTTTCTGCCGGAAAACCTGCCGCTGGAATTAAAAGAGCACGCTCCCGGAATTCTCAAGATCCGGGAACTTGGGATGCGGGGCAAACCTCCTCCCGGGGATCAGTCCGTGGAGTTGGACAGTTTAAAGCTCTCCTTGCCCGGAATACAAATCAGGGACAAAATAAGCTCTGCTGAATTGACTCTGGGTCTTAACAACTCCACAATAAAAATGCAGTCAATGTTTCCGGTCCGGGTTGAATCCGATTTGAGGCTGCTGGCGGAAAATCTGCTTTTGCAGGGGGATAAAGACATCTCCATCCGCAGTCTGGATATTCCCCTTGATTTGAATGCCCGGAATATGAACAAAAAAGAGGATTCCTTGCTGGGAGTTACCGGATCTCTCGGAATCAGGCAGGAAGCTGGATTGCAGGGAGTGGCATTGCAGGACAGGGCGGATATCTCCAGTCTAAAGAACTCTCTGCAGCTAGATCTGCAGATCAGGGATTCCTCCTGCCTGCTCGCACTGCGGGATTTTCGCCTCTTTTCCCCGGAAGTGGACTTGTTTCCTGGGAAGGAGAATGCGGTCAGGACAGGGCTGGATACCCAAATAAGCGGAGACTTGGCTTTGAATTCCCTGGATCCGCTAGATGCGGATATAACAGGCGTGAATTTCGAGACACTGCTCGGTGACTCCCTGGAGATGAATTGCGAGATAAGTGCGCGGGATCTGGGCATGGAGCAAATCCGGTCCCAGGGTGACATACGCTTTGATTCACGGGGCCTGCAACCCTTGCTCAGGGAATTTTTGCCAGCAGAAGCAGAATATACCGGACACAGCAAGATTGTTTGGGACATTGACGGGAACATCCCTGGAGACGGGGAGATTGCCTCCTTGAGCAACGGCACGCTCCCTTTGAGACAGCGCCTTCTGGATGTGGGTTTCCTGCAGGATCTGGAATTGGACCTGTTTGCCAGGGGAGTGGACCTGGATTGGCCGCTTGCCGGCAATGCCCCGGTAGAATTGGAGGGCCTCAATACCAGGGATAGATTTAGTATAAGCCTGCAGCAGGGATTCAGGCAGGCGGAATTATCCACTGAGATTAGTGTTGAAAAAATCAAAAATCTACCCGGGATGGAGACCTTGCAATCTCCTCCCGGACTGAATTTCACCCTGAACTCCTCGGTTGCGGACTTGAAGGATTTACGGCTCAGGGAAAAGTTGCAGCTAGAACCCCTATCCCTGACTCAATCCCTGCAAATCCAACTGCAGGACTTCACTGCATTGCTGCGGCCCGGGGATAAAAAACTCCTTCCCAAGTTGCTCTCTGATATGCAGGGCAGCTTATCCGCGGGATTGCAGGCTGATCTGGGGGATGAGCCCAAGGAGCTGGCACCGGGGGTAAAAGTAGGCAAACAAGTCCGGACAAATTTGAATGCCAGATTGCAGGGAAGTGAGCGCCTGGGGATCGGGTTCGAACTTGCAAGTCCGGGTTTGGGATTGTATCTCCGGGATACTGCCTCGATTCGGGATTTTCAAAGCGATTTGCGACTTTCCGGGAGCTATGGCATAAAAACAGGTGAAACAAGTAAAAAGGCAGGGGAAAAGACACTCTCCAGGCAGGTCTTGAGCCCGCCGGGAGACAAGAGGAAATCCGCTTTTGCCGGCAGGGGGTGGGGCAAGCGCAATCTGCCCTACTGGGCAAGGTATTTCGGGATCAAGCCGGATATCAGTATTGCGGAGTGTCAACTCCAGGGCATGCCCCTGCCGGTGCGGATATCCAATTTCAGGATGGAGACTGCCCAGAATCAGGGGATACCCGGAATCGAGCGGTTCCAGCTCGATCTATGGTCCGGTTCGCTCCTGGGAAAGGCCAGGATCATGCCGGGTGATGATGGTTTCTATCTGGATACTGCCTGTTCCTTTTCCGGGGTGGATGCCGCCGCAGCCCTGCCGGACAGTGTCAATCTGCCCAGGGGCTCGGATACCCAGATTTCCGGGAGGTTCGGCCTGGATGTGCCGGTGGCCGGCAGCATAGACAAGATGCTGAACAATCTCTATCTCAACCTGGATCTTACCCATATCGGCAGCCGTACACTCCGGAAATTTCTGTACGCCATGGATCCAACCGGGAATAACGAGGCAATTGTCCAGCAGAGAAAACTACTGGATACAGCACGGCCCCAAAGGATCAATCTGAAGGTTGAACAGGGGAACCTGTCCTTGACCGGAAGAGCGGCAGTCAAGGGTGTCGGTATCGAGATACCTCCGGTGAGGCGTTTCCAGATCTCCAAATTGCCTGTGCAAAAACAGTTGAGCAACCTGGAAGTGCCTTTGGACAGCATCCGGGAAGTCTTGTCTGTACTCGCTGCAGAGGAGATAGTTGTAAGCCCGGAAGACAAAGTACGATTAGTACCTTGAATTTACAGGTATTTTTAGGTTGGGGAGTTTGTATGTACGATAAAATCTTTTTGCAAATACCTATACTGCTATTGGCAGTACTGGTTTTGATCTCCGGATGCACCCTGGCGGATCTGGAGGTGAACGTGGCAAGTGAGCGCACTTCCCTGGAAAATCAGGTCCTGGGGACTTACAATTCCCTGAACCAAAGGGCTCTCCTGGTGGCATCGGTTCGCGGGGTCACTCCGGGCGGGGAAATAGAATCCCGGGCAGATCAGAGCCGTGCACAGGACAAGGCAATGGAGTCCATGCAGGTGCTCGGCTTTCACAGGGACGATATCCAAAATTTCAAGACCCTGGGCTGGGTAGGGGAAAACAATCAAGGCCTGCTAACTCCTTTTTCCATGCAAAAAGAGAATATCCCGGCAAATTTGCATGATTTCGCCTCCAGGTACGCTAAACAGGAATTCGATTCCGTGGTAAGCGAGGTGAACAGGGCTCGGGAAAACGTTATGCAGCAGGTGATCCGGACCAACGAGCGATTTAATCCCGAGGATATGGACAAGATCCGGAAGGTCTTCTGGAAGATGCACGTGCAGGAGGCGCTGCCCGGTGAAAAGATCCAAACCAGAGACGGTACATGGAAAAACAAGCAAAAATGATTCCTGCAAAATATAAGAATGCGCTCCGGTTTGTTGCCTGTTGCCTGGGTTTCTTGAGTTTGATCTTGAGTCTGTCCTGCAACACTCCGGGCAATTTGAATAACCGGATATCTACTGATTCCGGGATGCGGGACAGTATACTCCGGATCCCTGAAACAAACAGGACCCGAAATATACCCAGTCTGCCGGCTTTTGAACCTTCCCAACTCACAGCAAGGGTGGATTCGACCATGGGATTCTCTGTATCCCGCGATGGTTCCAGGTTGGCGGTAACATCCATGGCCGGGGATTTCAGTGGTATTATCCTGCAATCCGCTGATCCCGGCAGCGTTGAATTGCCGGTAGAGCTGGAGCAGACAGGCGGGGATCGTTTCCAGCCCCACTTTGTCCCGGAAGGGGATGCCCTGGTCTTTGTTGGGACAGGGCACGATGTAAAAGGTGATATATTCCTGCAACGAACAGACAAGCCCGGGCAATCTCCCCGCAGGCTGACCGGGAGGGAGTCCTCGGATCGTGCTCCCTGTTTGTCCCCGGACGGGAAAAAGATCTATTTTCAGCGCAGTTATCCGGATACACGGACCAGGGAGATCGCGGTTATAAATGCCGAGAATTTGCAGGAGCCCGCCACCTCCCTGGATATTGCCATGGATGCGGGTCAGCCTGCGATTTCCCCGGACGGGAAGAAGTGTGCCCTGATCTCTGCAGAAGGGAACAACAAGTCCGTGTTTGTTTTCCACCTGGAGAGTGGGGAGATGCGGCGGCTGACCGGGGCTGGATTCAACGAAACCGCACCTGCCTGGTCGGAAAACGGAAACTTCGTCTATTTCAACAGGTGTACGGATTCCGGGGATTGCGGTATCTGGCGCGTGGAAACCGATAAAAAGGGGGCTGTAGCGCAACCGGTTACTTCCGGGGCTTATTCCGCCCGGGATCCCTGCCTGGCTGGTGATCGCCTGTATTTTGTTTCAGACAAGTCCGGAGTGCCCAATGTCTGGTATCTACCGCAAAATGGCAGTATCCCGTCCCGGGAAACCGCAAGCTCCCAGATGCAACTGGCTGCAAAAATTGAGGATTTCTATCCACCCAAGTTGCACTTGGCTGCCCTGGCTTATCAAAAGGTGCAGAGCAGATTTCCGGGGCAGGAAGCATTGGCTGCGGAGGCATCCCTGCAAGCGGCCCGCATCTACGAGCGCTTGGGCAGGGAAAAGTACGCAGGGACTATTTACAGGAGATTGGCAGGAAACAGTTCGGTTATGCCCCAGAGCGGCCTGGCTGAAGTCAGGATGCGGGTCTTGCGGGCGAGGTCGGATTGGAACAGCCGGGTGGACAGCAGTACCAAGCGCGAAATCCTGCAAAATGTGCAGGACGAGTTGAGCTTTATTGCAGGCAAACACCAGGAGTATCCGGTTCTGGTTGCCCAGTCCCAGATCGAGAGGGCGGAGCTCTTGATGGATCTGGGAGGTTCCTCCCGGGATCTCTTGCAGGCCCTGGAACTTCTGGACAAGGTTCTGGACACGGAAGATGCGCCACAGAAACAAAAGTCCAGGGCGCTTCTGCTCAAGGCGGAGACATTCCAAAAAGCGGGAAGAGGGGATTCGGTGATTCCCATTTATGCGCGCATCCTGGAAAAATATCCTGACACCCGTCCCTGGGCGGAGCGAGCAGTCCGAAACATACTGGATTTCAAGCTTGCCGGAAGCAACCAGGAATCCATGCAGGCAAAACTGCGGATTCTTCGGAGGGTGGCCAAGGAGTATAGCTCCAAAATCCCCGGCCTGGCAATGGGGGCGAATAACCGGATCGGGGACATGTATTTTGACGAACGCAAGTGGTCCAAGGCCAAGGCTGCCTACATGCGGGTTTTGGAAGAGTTTAGTGCGGATTCATCCAACCAGTATGCGGCAGCCAGGTTATCCTTGGCAGAGATTCTGTACCGGGAAGAACAGTTTTACAAAGCCTTGCAGCTCTACGAGAACGAGATGGCGAATCACGCATACGAGGATTATCTCTACCGCCTGGCCTGGAACGGTTTTGTAAGGAAGAACCTCCAGGCTGCCCAGCACCACTATGAACTGGGCGAAGTCTCCCGTGCCGGGAATATGTTCTATAATCTCCTGCAAAAGGACTCTTCCCTGGTAGAAGCGCACCGGGGCTATATTAAGTGTGCGGCAGCCCAGGACAGGATAGATCCCACGCTCAAGGCCTACAGGCAAAAACTCTCGGATGATCCGGATAACCCGGTGCTTGTTTATGCAACCGGGCTCTGCCTTACCTATCTGGAAGACGAAAAGAGCCTGCGCCGGGCGCGGGAACTGATTAAACGCGCAGTCCGCATGCACGGACAGGTGGAGTTTTTCCACCAGACCCTGGGATATGTTAACGAAGTCCTGGAGACAGTCCACGATGAACAGAATAGGCTGGAATTGGCGCTGAATCATTATCGCAAGGCATTTTTCCTGAATTCTGCCCGGGAGAATCCGCGCAACAGGGCAAATCTGCTCTTGAACCTGGGTAATGTGAACTTCCTGTTGGGGCACTACGGGCAGGCATTCAGGTTTTACACCCGCAGGGAAAAATCCGGGGTATCCTTTCAGAATAAAGATACCGAGCTAACCTTTTACTATCGCTATTCGCAAGCCGCTTTTTTGTCTGAGCAGGAAGGCGAATCCATACAGGCCCTGGAAAAGGGCTTGAGCTTGATCAGGGACAGGCTGCAGCCCATGGAGGCCTCGGAGATACTGGGAAGGCTGCATCGAAAGATCAAGGAGAAGATCATAATGCCCGCCCGGGAAAAAGATGCACTCCAACGGGAAATCAAACCCCTGTTGAAACGCCAGTCTGATATACAGTCCGAACTCTTCAAGGTGAGCCGCGAGGAAATAAGTCCGCCTCCGGATCCGGAATGGGAGAGGTACAAGAATACTTTGCAGCCTTTGATAAGTCAGCAGCGGGAACTGATTCCGGACTTGGCACCCCTGGTAGCAGAATTGCCGGAAAAAAAGTGGAAAGCTACCGAACAAGGACTTTATTTTATGCTGGACAAGGCGGAAAATGCCCTGGAGTTTCCCTTGAGGCTGCGCGACTTGCAGGTGGAAATGCAGGATCGGTTGGGGCTGGCCTATCAGGAGGATGAGCAGTGGTCCAAGGCCAGGCAAGAATTCTTGAGGGCGTTTGAACTTAACCAGGAAATGGGCAATACTGCCAACCTGGCTGTCAACCTGCGTTCTGCCGCCTACAATGCCTACCGGCAGTCAGGCGACGGGGAAAATCCGGACAAGCTCCTCAGGGACTCCCTGCAGGATTTTCGCAGGGCCCTGGAGATGGTGCGAAAATACGGTGTGCCTGCACAGAAAAAGCAAGAATCCGGTGGCGGGCTTATCAACATATCCCTGGATGTTGCCCTGGATGAGACCAGTGCCAGCCGGGCACAGTACGGGTTCAGCAAGGGACAGGAAAAACGCCTGATAAGGGCGTTTATAGGCCGCATCCGGACAGAGTTGGGAGAGTTGCAGGCCGCTGGCAGGGTGCTGGACAGCCAGTTGCAATCCTATCCCCCTGGCAGGGAGGTAGCTGACAAGAACCTGTTCGGGGTCTCCCTGCTTCTGCACCGGAGCGCACACCTGGAGTTCGCAAAAAACAATCCCGAAATCTCCTGCAAGAGGTTTTTGCGTTCCGCAAAACTCTCCCTGGAGATGGGCAATCCGGTAAGCAGCGCCCTGAATGTCAGTAATGCAGCAAGTGCCCTTGCCCGGTTTTGGCATGGAAAAGAGAACGGAAAGGAGAAACTGGCGGAACTAAGACGTCTGGAGCGCAAGGCAGGGCGGCTTTTTGCAGAAAAAGCGGATTTGGTGAATCCCTTGACCAGGGCAGGATACCACAACCGGCTCGGGGTAGCTTATTCCGACCTGGCCCGGAATCCGGATTCCGGGGAGATAACCTCAGCTGTCAGGTCCGCTTCCCTGCTCGCAAACGCGGGATCGCATTTTTACCAGGGCCTGCGGATTTTAAGGCAGGATCAGGACAGCAGCAGGGAAAAATCCCGTCTTAGGGCCGCATTGCACATAAACCTGGCAGACCTGTCCAAGCTGCAGGGAGATACGTCCAGCGCGAAAGAGCATTTTGCAAGGGCCCTGGATATTGCCGAAAAATCGCGTGTCCCCAGTTTGCAATGGCGTGCACTGGCTGGAATGAACAGGTTTGAAAAGGCTTTGCGGGTTTTATCCAAGGTGCCTGTGTTTGAACGCGGTTGCGGGCAAAAGGAAATCCTGCACAGGTTGGCCCCGCTGGTGTTAAGGCCTGCAGGAAAATCAAATCCGGCCCAAGCGTTTAACACCCTGGAAAGGCTGAGCGAATGGGAGCGCGTGAACAGATTGAGTGGTCTTGCCCTGCCCGGGAGGGGCAGTACGGATATGCAGGGACTGAGAGAACTGCTGCAGAGGTTCTCTACTGTCCGGGACCTGAAACAACGGCTGCAATCCGCTGGAAACCAGGACAAAGAGTACCTGGAAAACAGGCTGCAGCAGGAACAAAGGCTCCTGGAAAAGGAGATCTCCAAGGGACAAATACTTCCAGCGTCAATAATGGATAAATTCAGAAGCAGGGAGAGAAGGAATATCTTTTTGAAGCTGGCCGGACTTTCAGCTGAGATGCTGCACCTCAGCGGAAGGATCTCTGAAAATCCGGAGGAATTCAGAACTGACCTGTTCAGGGAAAGATTCGATCAAGTCACGGATAGATACAGGGAAGTACTTGACAAGGCAAGTGACTTGTTCGGTCCGAAAGAGCCTGCCGGGATTTTGGGGATGTTGGTCCCGTCCCCGGCGCGGGCGACAGATATCGCCATGGAATTGCCCCAGGGGAAAAAGGCGCTTCGGCTCATGCATTTACCCGGCAGGGAAAATCCCTGGCTTGGGTTTTCCCTCGCTCCTTCCAACATAGGAGTTGCAGACACGTCCCAGGGGCTGGAGCCGCTTGTATCCGGCTCAGATTACCAAGTATTGATTTTCCAGGATCCACGGATCCCGGGTTTGCTCTCGAACAAGACAATTGCCCTTAGCGGGACTCACCTTTTGCGCTGCATGGACAACAAAAAGCCGTTCAAGCACAAGGTGCTAGCCTATCCTGGATCTCCCGGCCTGCCGGAGGGATTCGAATCCCTGTCCCTTGAGGCCAATGCGACTGCCCAGGATATTGCCCAATCTGCCGGGCAGGCGCACTGCTTCTGGTCCAATGCCTCCACTGCCAGCTTCAGCACGGTACCCACACAACAGGAGGAGTTGCCGCAGACATTCGCCGGCATGCGGCTAAAACAAGGAAGCAGAATGGATTTGATCCGGCTGGCGGACAGCCTGGACAATGTTTCCCTGGCAATACTGAACAGGACCAGTGGCAAGGATACCTACACCCTGGGTCACATGTTCAGCCTTTTCGGAGTGCCCACATTGCTGCTTCCAGGGCAGGATCCGGTTGCAAGTTCGGAAGTGCGGGATTTTTTCCGAAACTATGCAAAGGGCTCTGTTGCGGATGCAATGAGGGCAAGTCCCGGGAATGAGCATCCGGAACAGGGATATTCCCTGCAGTTGGGCTACTGGGGACTGGATGCACAAGAAGCGTCTGGATTGGCCAGGCAGAATTTCAATATGTATGTCCAAAACGGGGTCAGGGCGTACAAAAACGGTGATTTTTCCCGGGCTTTGGCCCTGTTTGAGAATGGACTCCTGGTAGTAAGGGAGATGCAGGTCTTTGAACAGTACAAGGCCAAACTCCTGGAATATTCCAGGGAAAGTGCGTTTTCAGCAGGAGAGATGCAAAAGGCTGCCCGGCATGCCCGGGACCTTAGCAGCTATTTGTCAGAAAATAGCCCCGGGTCCAGAGCCAGGGCAAGGTCGCTGCTGAAACAGGGTTTGATCTTGTCCAGGCTGGAAGAATTCGACGGCGCGGTTTCCTGCTTGCAACAGGCAATTGATATCTATTCAGAGCTGGATCTGCCCTTAAAGCGGATCCAGGCCCTTGCAGACCTGGGAACTGTTCTGGAGAATGCCACTGAATACGACCGGGCCTTGCAGGGATATCAATCCGCAGCCTCCTTGAGCCAGGGGATGGGAGCCAGCGAGCTTTTGGCCAGGCAGCGCCTTAGTATAGGCAGGATATACGATCTGCGCCTTTCCCGCTATGCCATGGCCAAGGAGTACTACAACAAGGCCAGGAAGGCGTTTGGAAAATTGGATAAAAAGGAAGAGATATTGCAATGCAATCTCAATATATCGCGCTGTAACCGCCTGTTGGGCCGCTTTGAACAAAGCGGGGAAAATCTGTCCCGGCTTTTGGAGAGGGCAAGGGCGCTTCCGGACAGCGAGCGGCTGCAGACCAAGATCGTTCTGGAGCAGGCAAATTCCGCCTGGTTTCAGGGACGCTACCAGGAAGCATTCAATTTGCTGCAGGATTCACTGCAGCGGGCGAGGAAAAAGGATTGGGTGCTGGAACAGGTGATAGCTTTGAATACCTCCGGACTCACCTGGTGGTCCCTGGGCAAGAACGAGCGTGCCATGCGGGATTTGAACAGGGCCCTGGAGCTCGCCAAGACCCTGGAGATCCGCAGGGACGAGGTGGCCACCACCTACAACAACATTGGTCTGGTACAGCGGGATCAGGGTCGCTACGACCGCGCCCTGCAGACACTGCACAAAGCCCTGGATATAGACAGGGAAATCGATTCCCGCTGGGCAATAGCCTACGATTTGCGCAACATTGGGCTGACTCATGTTCACCAGGGTAATCCGGAGCAGGCGCTTCCATTGCTGCAAGATGCCCTCTCCCTGACCAGGGAGATAGGGAACAGGATTAATCAAGCCAAGGTCCTGGTGGCCATGGGAAACTGTTATCTGCGCTTGGGTAAACAAAACCGGGCCAGGGAATACTTTGATAAATCCCTGTCCCTTTCCCGCGAGATGGCTCTTCGGGAGACTGTATGGCGCTCCTTGAACGGCCTGGGCAAGATCCACAAGAGGAAGGGGGAACTGGAAGAAGCCAGAAAACGCTTTTTGGAAGCGGTTGATATAATTGAACAAATGCGCGCCCAGATCCAGGTCACCCGGCTCAGGAACAGCTTTGTGGCAGACAAGATGGAGGTCTACGAGTCCCTGGTTTCCGTGCTTCTGGA
>CAJXKR010000049.1 GCA_913055815.1 uncultured Desulfohalobiaceae bacterium
AAAACGGAGTGCAGGGACTGCATTTTTATACCATGAATCGGGCAACTTCAGCAGATGCGATACTAAAGAGACTGCGAGAAAGCGGACTGTTCTAGAGTCCTTGTTTAATCCCTGAACCAGTTTGCTGTGACAAAATCTCCCGGCTCGAATAGTATTCTGTCCGGGAGATTTATCAAAAAAATAAAGAACCCCAGAACCAGGGCGCAGAAAGTTAGGCCGAGCTTTCAACCGAGGATCTGGGGTTGATATTACAAGGTCAGGGGGGGCTGTCCCCTGGCCTTTTTCTCCTGGGGACAAATTGGGGACAAATTCAAGGGAACAAATTAAAAAAGGGTTAAGCACTTTCGCCTAACCCCTTGATTTTCCCGGATGGGCCACCCAGGACTCGAACCTGAAGCCAACAGATTAAGAGTCTGCTGCTCTTCCAATTGAGCTAGTGGCCCAGCAAATAAAGATACAAATTAGGACTAAAACCACTATCTTGTCAAGGGAATTTTTTCATTTGATAAAACAAGTCCTATTCTATACATATAATGTCGAAATATTCCCCGGTCAAGGCTTCTCCGCCCTTGGAAGCAACCAGAAAAGTATTTTCCACACCCACCATCCCCACTTCCGGAATTCCGACTTTGGGTTCCAGGGCCATCACCATGCCTTCCTGGAATGGTTCAGTGAATCTTCTCGCCAATGGAGGCCATTCGTCCACATGCAATCCTATCCCGTGCCCCATAAAAGGGACCTTGTTGTCTCCCAGCCCCATGAAGCCTTCACTGAACCCCTGTTTTTGTGCCTTGGCATAGCAATGATCATAAATATCCTGCGGACAATAATCCGGGGTTAGCATCTCAGACATCTCCTGCTGCAACTCCATGCAAAATTTCTGTGCATCTTTTATTTGATCGCTTATCTCCAGCTCTGTACCCGCAAAATAGATTTGGGTCTTGTCAGTGTGGTAACCCTCCAGGGAAAACACAGTATCCATGGTCAAGATTTCGCCCTTTTGCCAGATCTTGCCTGCATAACCCATTTGGGGGATTGCCGGATGCACCCCCCTGCTGCCCACCGGACCGTTGTAAACCGTTGAATATATACCTGAATCCCCAGCAGAAACAGCTCCCAGGAACAATTCTTCTCCAGGTCCGTTCATCCTGATCAAACCATGGTGGCCCAATGAAAAGAATTCCTGCCATGACTGTATCGAGATTTCCCATTCACTCATATCCGGTTTTATCTTTTGAGGGATAAGTTCAAACATGCATTTATAGTGCCTCTGACCCGCCAAACGCATTTTTTCCAGTTCCCAGGAAGACTTTACTGCCCTGGCTTTGGCCAATACTTGATCCCCGGCCAAGAGATCGCAATCCGACAGATTTTTCTGCAGATTCTCTCCAAATCCCCACAACAGTCCGTTTTTCTCCACAGCTATACTTTCGCTTAGTCCGGTTTCGAAATCTTGCAATTTTTGCGGGAGTTCCTTGAATGACTTGAAAGTATCCAGCTTTGTTACACTGGATTCCAATTCAGCCCGGGGCTTACCTTTTCTTACCAAAAGAACCGGATCTCCTTCCAAGGGAAGCCAAAATACTCCGTTGGCCCAGTGACCGCTCAACCAGTATATATTGGCTCTGGAAAAAACCAGCATACCGCCTGCCCGGGGTACCAACTCCTGCATCAAACTCCTGCATCTATCCCACCTTTGTTGCAATTCCTCACAAGGGATCCTTTCCATCACTTCATGCATTTGCAATCTCTCCTATTGTTTTGCTACGGAAAAAATCATGCCAAATCAGTTTTGGCCAATATCTTACCGCTTTATTTGGACCTTACCGATGGTTGGGCACAGATATCCTGGCTTTGCCTCTTTCAAATCAAAAACCATGCTTGCGTTAATTGAACACATTAGTGTATAGTAAACTGTTTTGAGAGGTCAAATTGACAAATCTACAAGTTGAATTATAACCCTCTCACGAGGTTTTGGTGTCAGGTTTACAATTCACAAAAAAAAGGTTTTTTAAAAAATAGCAAATTTATGCAAAAAGATCAAAATGCATTTGAATGTAAGATGTGCGGCTGCTGTTGTCATGGAGAAGGTGGAATCATTGTTTCCCCTACTGACTTGAATCGTTTGAAACAGGCTCTGAATCTCCCGGAAGATGAAATAATCCAGCATTACCTGCTCAAAAGAAACGAAAAACTGGTAATAAAAACAGACTCCGAGGATCAATGTATCTTTTTCAAGTACGGAGAAGGTTGCCTGATCCACGAGGTAAAGCCGGATATATGCAGGGCATGGCCTTTTTTCCGGGGGAACCTGGAAGACAGGATGAGCTGGGAAATGGCCATGGATATCTGTCCAGGCATAAATCCGGATGTAGAACACTCGGAATTCGTTCGGCAAGGACTAAACTATTTGCAAGAAAATAATCTAATCATGAACAATGACCCCAATGCGGCCAATGTTTTGAAATTGTACAACATTAATGGATTTGACAAATGAATGTTGAGGATTCCTGCAAGATATTGGGAACAAGCCCTAATCCTGACATAGAGGAAATAAAGAAAAGTTACAGGAAGCGGGCCTTTGACTGTCACCCGGACCTGCATCCGGATAATCCGGATGCTTCCAAAAGATTCCGGGAATTAAACGAGGCCTACGTAACCCTGCTCCACTATTTGCAGGAACAACCGGGCACCAGGCAGGAGCAAAAGGAAAAACACTCTCAAAAGCAACACAAAAAACAGAAACAAGGCAAAAGTAAAGGCTCTGACGCCAGTGAAAAAAAACAAAACTATCAAAACTTCAAGAACAAAACCTACCAGTTCGCCCAAGAGGACATACTCAAAAACATATTGAACGATCCCTTTGCATCTAAAGTTTTTGAAGACATCTTCCGTACGGTCAAGAAAAAAAAGACAGACAAAAAAGAATTAAAACCCGGGTCGAAAAAAGAAATCAAGCTGATATGGGGAAATAGGAAGATAAATATCGACCTTAGCAAACTGGGATGGAACGGTATTAAATTATGGATGCGCTCCCAGTTGGATCACGAACAGACTTTGTATCTCCCGCCCCATCGGCTTCTCCCTGGAAACAAGGTGAAATTCCAAGTAAGGCAGAGACAAAAAGAACCCCCTATAACCATAACAGCCACAATCCCGAATGACTATCTTGCAGGCAGGCCTATACGCTTGAAAGGCCTGGGAAGGAGATTGGGCCGCTGGAAGGGGGATCTATACTTGCGACTGCTGTCCAAGTAATCAGAACATCTCTTCTCCTGCCTCCTCTATTGTCTTGTCAATCGAGGCCTTTAACTCCGGTGGCAGGCCCATTATATCCACATTCAAAAATCCGCGTACAATAGTGGAAGTTGCTTCCTCTTCATCCATGCCTCTGGCCATCAAGTACTCTATTTCCTCTTGGTCAACTTTACCAACAGCCGCTTCGTGGGAAAGTTCCACCCCAGCAACGTTGCCTTCCAACTCTGGTATCGCATGTATAGTCCCGTCTTCCAGAATAAGTCCCTTGCATTCCAGATGTCCCTTTGCAGGCACTGCATTGCCGATTATATGACCCGGATTCAACAAAGTGCCGCCTGTGGTGATCGTCCTGGCGATGATTTCCGCCCTGCTGTCTTCTCCGTTCAACACCACCCTGCTTCCACTGTTCACGTAGGATCCAGGGGGTGTAACTATAATCGAATTGGACCTGGCAATGGATCTGTCCCCGTTTAAATATATAGTAGGATAAAGTTGAATGGATTTCACCGCTTTCAGCATGATATAGTTGTTCATAAAAATGCCGTCTTCTTCCACATGCGCGACAGTCCTGGGTCTTACCTCGATCTGTTCCCCCCAGTTATGGATCATGGTAAAGGTCAATTTGCCGCCCCTCTTGACGTAAATCTCGGATACACCCAGATGCAGGGCGGCTTCCACATCCTGGGAAACAGTACATCCGGTAATAATATGCAATTCAGAATCTTCCTCCACCACGATTATATTGTGTACGTTCTGTCCCAAACCGCTTTTTTTGATAAAAAGACATGATTGTACCGGTTCCTCGATCTTGGCACCCTTTTCAGTCCTTATAAAATACCCGCCGTGCAAATTATCCGCTACAGCCCGAGTATACTTGTCCTTGTCCGGACTAACCGCCTGCCAGTAGTATTCCGGCAAATTATCGTACTTGTCCAGCGCATCCTTTATATCCAGGACTTCCACACCGGTATGGCAAGTATCGCAGTGCACTTTGGAAGAGTTCATTTGCACGTAAGTCCCGCTTCTACCTTCCTCGTTCACATCTACTCCGGCCATTATCAACTGTTCTTTGTCATTTTGGTCCAATTGTCTCAAATCCGGAATAAGTTCGGACTGTTCACCTGCAAAATTATAGGATTCCAGTTCCACCTCTTCGCGATCGTTTTTCGTGGGCTGTTCTTTCTTATCCTGATTTACTTTAGGCATTTTACACACTCCTCATATCCGTATTCTCTTACATGTTCCAAAATGTCCCGGGGTCTTGCAGCACAGCACAATACTCCATTATACATGACCATCCCACGGTCAGCATTGATATAATCCAGTATATGTCCGGTATGGGTTATAATCAAACCGGAAGTCTTGCGCTGATTTTTTTGTTCCTTCATGGATTTGTCCGGCTGGGGCTGGAGATCCTGTTCCAGCAGCCTCCGCACCATCTTGCCGATCAAAGCCATATTTTCCAAGTCAACTCCGGATTCCGGCTCATCAAACAGAACCAGTTCGGGTTTTTGGGCCAAGAGTTGCAACAACTCTGATCGTTTAAGCTCACCTCCGGAAAATCCTGAATTTACATCCCGATCCAAAAAATCCTGCAAGTTCACTTCTTCAGCCAATGCATCAACATCCACCTCATTCTCTCCGGCACAGAGTTCCACCATATTCCTTGTCTTCAAGCCATTGATTGTAGGCGGACGTTGAAAAGACATCCCGATACCCCGCCTGGCCCTTTCATAAATGGGCATATGGGTGACATCCTCGCCATTTAGATAAATGCTTCCCTGCACAACCTCGTATCCGCCGAATCCCATTATGGTCATCAAAAGCGATGTCTTTCCAGAACCGTTGGGACCGAAAAGTATAAAGGTCTCATCGTGGTCCAATTGCAGATCCACACCTTTTAAAACCTTCTTGTCCCCGATATTTACATGCAGATCCTTAACTTCCAACATGTTTCTCATTCTCCCGGGTTAAATATTCATTTGCGCTCTCATTGCCAACCCACGCAAGGATCTGATAATCCCTTGCTATTGGGGTGAAGTCAACATTTCCTAGTTAAACTCTAATTATTTTTTTTCCGTATTTCAAGTGCAGCTAAACCCAATCCGGCATATTTTTTTATCCAGATTTCAATCTTGCTGCCATATCAATTCTATTCATACGGGGTTAAACTCTCATACCCATCCGGAGTAACCAGGAGGGTTTGTTCGAACTGGGCGGATAGAGAACCATCCCGGGTTACTGCCGTCCAATTGTCCTCCAGTATGTTCAGTTCCTTTTTACCCAGATTTATCATGGGTTCTATGGTAAACACCATCCCCGGAACCAGGACTACTCCCTGCCCTTTTTTACCGAAATGGGGTATCTGAGGAGGCTCGTGAAAATCAAACCCTACACCGTGGCCTACCATTTCCCTTACCACCGAACATCCTTGGGCCTCAGCATAAGTTTGAATGCCACAACCGATATCTCCAACCGTATTTCCGGGCTTGATCTGTTCAATCCCTTTAAAAAGACTGGTTTTGGCCACTTCTACCAGTCTTTTCGCTTCAGGATCCACATTCCCAACCAGGAAAGTCTTGCTGCAGTCAGCATAATATCCGTTCAAGATCGAAGTCACGTCCACGTTTACTATATCTCCGTCCTGCAATGACCTCTCTCCAGGGATACCATGACAAATCACCTCGTTCACGGAAACGCATACACTCTTGGGAAATCCGCTATAATTCAGTGGTGCGGGTACTGCACCGTTTTTTACAGTAAAATCGTGTACCAGGGTATTGATATCCTCGGTCAATGTTCCCGGAGCTATGATCTCCTCCACTTTGTCCAGTGTTTGCAGGACCAGCTCCCCTGCCTTTTTGATGCCTTGAATATCCGCGGGGTCTTTCAAACGAATCTTGTACTTTCGGTAGTACTGTTCCTTTAACCCCTCGTGATTGTCTTCCTTTTCCTTTCCCATGCAGCACTTTTTATATTTAAGCCCGCTACCGCAAGGACAAAAATCGTTTCTCCCGATCTTCATTTCCAGTGCACTCCTTTTTAATCAGGCATGGCCTGTATTTTTCCGGTAAATATATTTTCAAAGCAAAATAACACTACAGCGAAACTTTAAGCCTTGACGGGTGGCCCACTTTTGCTCCAAGTGCCTGGCTTTGCAAGCAAATCAAGTCGCACAGTGGACAAGCCAGCTGCGGCTTAAACAGATCCAAGTTATCTCAGAAGCTTAATATAAAACTTTCGCAGTAGTGATAACTCATTCCTGTAAAATTGCATAGCACGAAACTCAGTAAGCTGCAAATGCTTATAATAACGTCTACAATCGCTGGATCAAATACAAATAAAGCGGCAACCTGCTTCTTTTCTTTATCTCCTTGAATTTATGTATCTGTTCCCTCTTGCGGTTAGTCCTTAAAGGAGAAAGGTAGACGGTTCCCTTGTGGTAATAATAATTTAGTCCTTCTCTAATCAACTCAAACAAGGCATCCCAGTGTTGCCGGGAAAAATCCAGATCCATCAGGAAATTGGCTGTTACTTCCATGTTCTTGTATTTCTTATTTATATCCTGCATTCTGAAAAAGGCATCCCTAACCTTGTCTGCCTGAACAGGCTTGCCCAAGTTATCCAGAGTTGCCTGATCAGCGGATTCCAATCCCAGGTTGATATAGGTGTAACACGGCAGTGCCTCGAACATGGAAAACACTTCCTCTTGTGCGGTCAGAAAAGAATCCACACTCCCGAAGAGATAAAGCGATTCACCTCTTAAATAAGACTTGTCTAGTTCCAGGCGTTCATATGCCTGCAATGCGGAATACTCCAACAACTCCCTGGGACAGTTCAAGGCGTCGTGCATACCCAAAAAAACCGCACAATAATTTTTCAAATCCATGGAGTAGAATTTGCGCAAATTTTCGATCTGGGTATTTATCTCTTGCCTGCTTCTGATCCTGAAATCCATGTTGGATTTCACACTGCAAAACTTGCAGTTATATAAACAACCGTCCGATATAACCACCGGTATACAATCATAATCCACATGCCTGCAATCCGGGGGTAGCACACTCACCCTGCCTTCAAGCAGGGAAAAAAGTTTCAGTGCGTTTTTCCAAACCTCTCCCGGACCAAGGGAACTTATCCTGTTTATCGCCTCTTGCGATTCCCGGCTACTATCCATACCATTTTCCCGCAAAAACCCGGGTAGCTCCTTCCAAGCTTGCATAGCTCTTTGCACGCCTTTATCAGCAAACGGATCCCTTGTCCAAAGTGTATTTGTGGGATAGTTAAAGCAAGGTAAGTAGTATTCCCCTATACAATCAAAAATATCGGAATAACCGCCGGAAAAATAGTACATCCAGTCGTTGCCCTTGGTCCTCTTCAGCCACTCCTGTGGATGCGGCCAATCCTCCCCCCTTCCTGTAATATATTTTATTTCCCCGTTTAAATCGAAATCAAATATATAATTCCCGGTCTTGATCTCTGTATAAATACCATAACCCTGGGGATAACTCACCTTGGAATATCTACTGGCCCCTTTTTTCTCGAGTTCTATCTGCACACCGGAAATATCCAAAACCCGCATATCTTACTCCTCAACAGCTCATAAGCCCTTTAGGTCACAACTGCACAACTTAAAATCTCAAAACTCACTAGCACTACAGCGACACTTAAGCTATCAGGATGTAATAACAGAAAATTGTCTCTGTAGTGATAGCTAAATAGTTAAATCAAAACTTGGCTTCCAGCCAAAAAACAGGTAAACATTTTACAAGTTTTTGGCAAGCAGCTGCCTGACATATCCCCAACTTTAATCAATAACAAGGATGGCTTTATGGACTCCGAGATCCAATACCGGAAGGAACTTAACTATTTATATTCCTTGCAGAAGCATGGCATAAAATTCGGCCTTTCCAAAACTTCCAATCTCTTGGAAGGAATGGACAATCCCCTGTACGGTCAGAACTTTATCCATATCGCCGGTACCAATGGCAAGGGTTCCGTGGCATCCTTTCTTAGTTCGATTTTACAAGAATGCGGTTATTCCGTGGGACTCTACACTTCACCCCATTTAGCAAGCTTTACTGAAAGAATAAAGGTAAATTCGTCAGAAATACCACAAGAAAGATTGGTATCCCTTATCAGGGAACTGCGGAGTATTGTGGTTACAGAGGAACCTCCCACCTTTTTCGAGGCCGTAACTGCACTGGCCTTGCGGTATTTTGCCCAGGAAAATCCGGACATCGTGATCCTGGAAGTTGGGATGGGAGGACGTTTGGACGCAACCAATCTGGTTGCCCCCGTACTTTCCATAATCACCAATATTTCCCTGGAACACCAGGAATTCTTGGGAGATTCCCTATTGGAGATCGCGGAGGAGAAAGCAGGAGTAATCAAACCGGAAACTCCGCTTATCACCGGTGTTAAGCAAGAAGCCATCCAGGAAATGTTTAATCGGAAATGCCAAGAAAACAACTCTGGGATTCACCTTTTGGGCAGGGATTTCGACTTCCGGCAACAACCTGAGGGATTGGAGTACCAGGGAACAAATATCAGAATGGATTCAATCCATCCCGGACTAAGCGGAGAGCATCAGTCCCAGAACGCGGCTTTGGCTGTAGCTGCGTCAGAGGTATTGAACAGCAAGGGATTTAATATAGATGTCCCAAGTATCAGGTCGGGGCTGCAATCTGCAGCTTGGCCCGGAAGAATGCAAATTGTGAAAAACGATCCGTACGTTGTCCTGGATGGTGCTCACAACCCGGAAGCCTTGCTGGCCTTGACAAACACCCTGCAAAAGGATTTTTCCTACGGAAAATTGTACTTGGTACTGGGAATAATGGAGGACAAGGATATAGAGGGTCTTCTGGAAATCATCCTCCCCATATCAGACTATGTAATCTATTCCAGCCCGGATTACTTCCGCGCCCTAACCCCCGGGGAACTGGAATCAAGGTCTCAAGCATGGAACAAAGAAGGGGCAACTGCAAATTCAATCCCTGCAGCCCTGGACATGGCGGAACAAAAGGCGGATTCCGGGGATATGATCCTGGTAACCGGGTCCCTGTTTACTGTAGGTGAAGCACTGACTTATTTTTTCCCTGTAGAATTCGCCCCTGACAATACATAGATATGACCAAACCGCAAAAACAACCTCCAGATCCAAACCTTTTGTTTTATTTTCTCTAACTCCATTATATTTTTTCCTTTGAGAGATTAAATACGGGATATCTTGAATATTTATTCTTGACGTGCCAGTATGTAATAATTAAGCTAAAAATAATAGAATAAAAAATTCAGTTCCATACAATAGAAATTTTTACTTACCATGCGATAATTTTCTCCTGATTTGTATTATAAAAATCATAACATAAGGAGATTGCCCATGCTATTAGAAAAAAGCTCCCATAAAAAGAACCAAGATTCCCAATCCTGGAAACTTCCCTGTTCAACCCAAAGTATTTGCCCTGTTTGCATGCAAGTTCTAAATGCCGAGATATTCGAATCCGAAAACAAAGTGTGGATGAAAAAGAATTGCCCTGAACATGGCGAATACAATGAACTTTTAAGCACTGACAAGGATTTTTTCCTGAAAAGAAGGCGAACGCACTACGAAATGCCCAGTGGCATAGACAACCCGTCCACTACAATACAAAAAGGTTGTCCAGAGGATTGCGGACATTGCCCACAACACCTTTCTACCCCATGCATGGTTAATATCGACCTGACCAACCGCTGCAACATGAATTGCCCGATTTGTTTCGCCAATGCAAATGCGACTGGCCACGTTTTGGAACTCAACATGGAACAATTGGAAATGATGCTGGACAAGGCGATGAACATTAAACCGCATCCGCCTATCAGCATTCAGTTCGCCGGAGGAGAACCCACAATCCACCCGAATTTTCTGGATGCGCTTAAAATGGCCAAAGACAAGGGAGTACTGGACCTTCAAGTAGCAAGTAACGGCATACGTTTTGCCAAGGATCCCGACTTTACCGAAAAGGCAGCTCAGTCCGGACTGGATGTAGTCTACCTGCAATTCGATGGCTTAACAGATGACATTTACGAGCAAAGCAGAGGAAGGCCCATGATAGAAACCAAGAAGAAAGCCATCGAGAACCTTCGAAAATCCGGTATAATGGTTGCATTGGTTCCTACCATCGTCAAGGGACTTAATGATCATCAAGTTGGTGAGATACTCAATTTCGCCATTGAAAACACCGATGTGATAACCGGGGTGAGTTATCAACCGGTATCCCTGACCGGAAGAATAGACGAATCCAAAAGGCATGAGATGCGTTACACCATGGCGGATATGGCCCGTGATATCCAGGATCAAACAAATTCCCTGGATATGCACAGGGATTGGTACCCCTATTCCATAATCAACCCAATAAGCAGGCTATTGGAAGCACTTACCGAAAAACCCAAGATGAGATTCAGTTGCAACGCCCACTGCGGAGCTGCAACTTATCTTTTGGTGGACAAAGTGAAAAATGAAGCAATACCTTTCACCCGCTTTATTGATATAGAATCTGCAATGCAAGAATTGGATAAAGAAGCGGAGGCAATAGAAAACCACTCTTCCTGGAGAAAAAAGATATCCAAATTCCAGGTCAGCAGGAAACTCAAGAAACACTTCTACCCTGACAAGGCCCCTGATGGCCTGGACTTTGAGAAACTGCTCAGCTTTATAAACACCATGGCAGAAGCAGATCCAGACGAAACCAAGAAACAGAGGGGGCACTACTACCATCAAATAGGAGAACGCTTCAATGTATTGTTAATAGCGGCAATGCATTTCCAGGACAATTACAATTTCGAGATACCCCGCGTGCAGCGTTGTGTAGTTCACTACGCGGCCCCTGACGGTAATTTCTACCCCTTCTGCACCTGGAATAGCGGCCCATGTCACAGGTACAGGATCGAAGAACAATTTTCAGTACCCAGCAAGAAAAGCGACAAAAACTTTAATTGAACAATTGCTTATATCTACTCCGGAAAATAGCCTTTTCCGGAGTAGATATAATTTTTTTCTGCTCACGCTTGCCCGGAAATCTTTCCGGATACAAACTCCGGGCTGAAATTTTCAAACCAAGCTATTGAAATCAACCCTGTTGTCAACCCACTACAATAACCCTGTATTCTTTAATTCCATACTCCTTCACTCACCTCCATAAACTTGCAATCTTAAAGCAACAAACCTTAATTATAGTTCATAAACTTAACTTCCCAATTTACGCTAAAATTAATTGACAAAGATTCCTTTATTTAATAAAGTTTGTTATCATTTTGCTTTGAGTTATTTGCCTAAATATCACGATTTAAGATTACGAGATAAAATCAAAGATAAACATAGCGAGCGCATATCCTGCTACGAAGTCACGGTAGGTACTAAACCTAAACTATATGCCTATAGTTCATGAATATGAAAGAATTGTTCAAGTGATCACCTAATAATTAGAGCAAGACCCTAAGGTCTTTCGGGCTGCATTGTGCCCGCCGGGACATGAAGGTTAAAACTGCACTGAACTGTTCATTTCAAATATTATTTAAAACAGGTTGAAGCTGCAAAGACAGGAACAAATTTTCAAGCCAAGTAATTTTAAAAGGAGCAACACATGTCCCCATTCAAGAATCTTTACTCATCTACTTTTAAGCAGTTATTTATCCTGATGATTTTTTTGACCTGTTTTCTACTTGGATTACAAAATCCTGCACTGGCTATGAACAACTTTTTTATCGGTGCCAGAGGGCAAGGGATGGCAGGAGCTAATGTGGCCTGTGTAAACGATGAAACAGCCCAGCACTACAATCCCGCTGCCTTCGGCTTTTTCGGCAAAAAACAACAACCCTGGGAATTGGATACCACCTACGACAATTACGACCTGAGCAGGAAAAATTGGGGATTTACTATATTTGATGCCGGAGCGGGCGCGAAAGTCACCGGAGATCTCCCCAACTACGTGGACACCCTGGATAAAATGATTGATACCTTCGGGGAAGGAGAAGGAGGTGGTCTAACAATTGATAATAAGGAAGACGTAAAGGTCCTGACAGGTTTTGTTCCGGCCCTGCAAGGTATAAGCGACCCCAAAAACGGACTGCAGTTTAATCTAAACGCAGGAACTGCAGTAAGGGTCAAGAACTACGCTATCGGGGCAAGGATGTTTTTCAACGGAGGAGCCTGGGTGAATGCGGATACCGACTTTACATATGATTTGGGATATACTGTAGATCCAGGTGATTTGAGTGAAAAGATCGAAAATGCAGAAGGTTATGAGGATATACCCCAAGGTTATGAGCCCCAATATATTACCGGAAATACCAGGAATGATTTGAGCGGACTCTCGGATGACGCAGTTCAAAAGCTGGATTATGCCGCAAATGAACAGGGACTCAGTCAATCCGAAGTTGACAGGGCGGCGAAAGAACTCAACTCCACTATGCAGGACGGGACCATAGACTTCAACCAGGTGGTGGGTAACAACGCTACTGATGATATTCCAGAGGCCTACTCCACACAGCAAAACGGCGGAGATGCACTGGAAGACAACAACTCCACCCTGTTTTTAAGGAGTTTCGGTGTTGCGGAAGTTCCTATATCCTATGGACATACAGTGTCAGAACATTGGTCAGTAGGAGGCAACTTCAAGCTGATGCAGGGACGGGTTTACGCAGAAGCACTGCCAGTGTTTGAAAAAAACGCCACTGAGGATTTCGGGGACAAATTCACCGAAGCCTACAAAGAAACCACCAACTTCGGGATAGACCTTGGGATTAACGGACGCTACCAAATGTTCAATGTAGGAATTATTGCGCGCAACCTGAACAGTCCTTCCTTTGACGGACCAACAGTCAACGGGACAAAAATCGACGATGTCACGCTTGATCCTCAATTCCGCATGGGTGTAGCTTTTATGCCCTGGAACAACTTAACTATTGAACTCGATTACGATCTCAATTCCTACGATAGTGTAATAGAAAACTATGAAGAACAAAACATCGCCCTGGGAGCGGAATGGGACATATACAAAATACTCGCACTGAGGCTAGGTGCTTATAAAAACCTCGCAGAAGACGAAGTAGGCACTGTTTATACAGGGGGTATAGGTTTAAATTTCTGGCTATGCAGGCTGGACATAGCCGCTGCTGCATCTGCCGACACCTTAACCCTGGAAGACAACGATGACTTGGATATGCCGCTTTATGATAACGGAGAGGCCCCCAAGGAAGCCAGGGTCAACGCCAAATTGAGCGTGGACTTTTAAAAATGCCTGAGCCCTATCAGCCCCGTAGCAGAATATCTGCCGGGGCTGTGTTTAATAAAAAGCTTATCCATATCCGGAGTCTTGCACCAAAATCCAGGCCCAATCCAATCGTCCCGCCAAGGTTGATATAAATTATCATCTGGAATATAAAGACTTACAGCTAGCCTTCTGCTCTTTATGAACGTTAGAGGGTTTGCACCGCGAGCAAAGAAGACATTTAGAATACAGCTCCGCTTTGCACTGCGCTTGAGTTTATCCTGCAGGAGATATAGATATTCCTTGTCAAATTTGCGCTGATTTTAAGAACTAGAATTGTTGACTAATAAACCAATATCAAATATTTTAACTACGTTCTATGTTTAGACAAGAACATAAAATCCTAAAAAATCTTTCATAAATAACAATAAATTGTAGACACAATATTATATATCCATGAATTATCTCCTGGAAAAATTGATTACAAACCCTCAGACCCCCCTGTTCAAGATTGGCAGGAATCTGCTTGTGATTGGAATATGCACTCTTTTCCTGAGCAACGCTGCTTTAACCTGGGTAGAAAATTATCTGGAACCCCAAATTGAGACCATTACGGTAACCTCATCCCCCAGTTCCGAACAGACAAAAAGAGAAAAAAACAATCTATCTACTCCACCTGATACCCAAGCGATCGTTCAGAGAAACATTTTCGGCGGTAAGGCAAAAAAATCAGAAAAAGAGGACGAAAAGGAGATCTCTCTGGAAGATATTCCCCTTGCCCAAAATATCAAGGACTTGAAACTCATAGGTACTGTGGTAAGTTCCTATCAAAAAGACTGGGCCATTATAAAAGACTCGAGTAAAAACGAGGAACAAATATACAATACCGGAGATAA
>CAJXKR010000050.1 GCA_913055815.1 uncultured Desulfohalobiaceae bacterium
GAACATGTAGTTTCCTTTAGATCCTATCATTTTCTAACTCCTTTAATTATTCAGATTTTGAGATTGTTGAAAACTGTCTTTCCAAGCAGGAAATTTCTTTATTGCTTGTCGGAACTTTCCGTAATCTATTTAAATTTTTAATTTTTTGATGTTTATCTGTTGTGTACCGTTCCATGCATGTTTACTTCATTATTTAACCAAGTAGATTATTGTTTATCTTTATTTGGAATAAATGTCAAGATGATGGATACAGGTGTCTGATTTGGTTTTTTCCTAATAAATATAATTAAAAATTTTGAAAATTTGCAAACTAGCAAGTGTATTGTATGAGTTAGTTACTAGTTGTTTTAAAAGTGTGAAACACAAAGAATACAGATCAATTTTTTTGCTGGAAAATTATATTGTTTCTACCGTTTACATGTGCTTTTTTAAGCATATCTACTTTAAAACATCATTTTTTGGAGCATGTGACTTTTATAACAGCTTGAGCAAGTTGAATTATATTTTGTATTTCCCGTTTATAGCTTGTTCAAGCTGAATTTAGCCCTTGTTTTAAAAGAATATATTTTTGATTTACTATTCAGAAAATTTGAGCCTTTGGTAATTATTGGTTAATTTTTTAATATAGTCTTTGTTATAGATCTTTTCGTTTAAATATTCCAGCGAATGCAGTATGTTGTTTTTTATTTTCTGTCCCTTGACTATTCTGGTCAGGCCCATCTTACAAGACGGGCAACTTACTAAAATAGGGCCTTTGTAGTTGTTGTCCTTTATATAGGATTTCAGGTTTTTCCTCTTTCTTATACGGAGTTTGTTATAAACGTGGGGTGAAGTGATTCCTCCCAACCCGCTTTCCCCGCAACAATAGGGCGAGATCTCTACTGCGCAATCCAGGTATTTGCTAAGATTTTCCGTGTATATTTGATCGGCTTCATTTTGTCCGACATCAAACCATGCACTGTGGCAAGAGGAGTGATACAACAGTTCATCCGGTATATTTTCGGATGACAATTCTATTGTATCAGCTAGCGGTGATATGAATTGAAATACATCGTTAAATTGCACAGACTCGGGTAGATAATCGTATAATTCATAATTTTCAATCGCTGCGCGGCAAGTTCCGCATGATGTCAGAATTGACACCACGTTCAATCCATTTTCTTCTGCCATTTTAAAGGCCTGTTTGAAAAAGAACTCGTTTCGCTTTTGATTGGATTGGAAGGTCTCATAGCACCCGGACGACAGGAGAGGGTAACCGCAGCACTTGTGTTCTTCCGGGAGTATCACTGCGTATCCGTTATTAAGAAGGATGTTTAGTGCCGACAAACCGATATTTGGGAAAAAGACGCTGGAGCCGCAACCTGGAAAGTATATAACAGTCTCGGTGTTTTCCTGGTGATTTTCCGGCAAGAATACGTTACCTTCCTGCAGATTCAAGACATCGTTCAAGCTCTGGGTTTCCAGGTTGGGACCCGGTCCCTTGAACATGGGATTTTGCAGTCTCCTTCTCCAGAAAGCCGGTATAAAGCGGACTGTTTTGTTTTGCAAGGATTGACCCCAGGCTGCCGCTTTTGCAAATTTGGGAATCCGAGAAGGCTCTTTGCTCAAAAAGTTTAACATGCGGGACTTGATAGGATGTCCTCCAGCTCCTGCTTCTTCCAGGTAGTTCCGGAAATTTATTGTAACATCCGCGCTGTTTATCTTAACCGGACAGATCTGCATACATTTACCGCAAGCAGTACAATATTCAGTAATCTCCTGGAGCTTTCCCAAGATATACTGGTCCGTTATGTTCGCCACCTGGTAAGTGTAGGTCAGGGCGGCTATCATGATCCCGAGGCTAATATTCTTGTTGCGGGGATGATTCAAGAAACCTTCTTCAGGATAGTACATGGGGCACACTTGTTTGCACTTGCCGCATCTGGTACAGATCCTGATGTGTTCGAGTTGCTGGATCAATGTTTCTTTTTGTGGCAGTTCAGTTTTTTTCAGATCCTGTATTATGTTGATCCAGGCGATGTTGTAGGGTTCTTTTATGGGTTCCTGCTGCAGTAATTTCTCCGGATTTATTATATGATCCGGGTCCTGTATGGATTTGTATTTCTTGAGGGCGTTGATCTTGTCATCCGAAAGATAGCGTATCTTGGTAATTCCTATCCCGTGCTCTCCAGAGACTTCGCCCTTGATCTCCTGGACTTTCCTGAATACATTGTCCACTGCATCTTCCGCCAACTCCATCATTTCGTTGCTGTCTGAATGTACCGGGATGTTTATGTGGCAGTTGCCGTCTCCGGCATGCATATGGTTAGCGATTTGTAATCTGTAAGTATCCAGGTCCGACCATATTTGTTCGAATTGCTCCCGGTGTGGGGAGTACCTGGAACTTAGATCCTTGAAGAAATAATAGGCTTGCAGGTTGAGTTCTTGTTCAGAAGGATCGAATTCACTGGGTGAATTGGTTAATATCCTGTTGCAGACTTCCTGTTCCTGGATTATGAATTCATCGTCTTCTGGCACACCCTGGATCAACTTTGTTCTTTCCAGGGCGTTGTTATAGGCGTGCGCCAGATAGTAGCGGTTTAAATATTCAATATAGTCCGAGAACTCGGGTATTTTGTTTAGTGGAATCACTACGTCCTCGTTTAATTTGAATCCGCTGGTCTTTTTGGAAATTGCCGAGAGTTTATGCCTGTCTTCCCAAAACTCGTTGGCTTCATCCTGATCCCTGGATACCAGGACATCTACGTTGTCGTAATTTTCAGTAATATCCACCACTGTCCAAACCACGTTTTCCAACAACCTTTTGTTATTGGAATCCAATTGCAGCAGTAAAACTGAAATGGGTTCTCCCTCGTAGCGTTGGGACTTTTTCACGTAATTGATCGCCTTTACATATTTGGTGCCGAATTCTTCCAGGGAGGTCATGGTTACTGCATTGGAACCTTGCCTGATCTTGTCCCTTAAGTTGACCAGGTCTTCAATAACGAGAGCGGCATTGTGCATAGTGGAGCCAAAAAATTCCAGGCACAGTGTCCTGGAATGATTTAACATGGGATGAAGCACAAAATTGGCTTCAGTAATTATTCCGTCTACACCTTCTTTCTGTATTCCCGGCAATCCACCCAGAAATTTGTTGGTCACATCCTTGCCCAGGTTGGGTGACCTGATTTCGTAGCCGTAGAGGGAAATAGTATCCAGGAGGTTGTCGTTTTCGTCAAGAATCTCAAAATTCACCTCGTCGTCCGGGTAAATCTTGTGTCTGGGGTGGTTTTTGCGTTTAACTTCCACTATGTCCCCTTGGGGAAGTACCATTTTGTAACTGAGCAAATTATCCAGAGTAGTGCCGTATTCAAATGCATAGGGTCCTCCTGCGTTTTCCGAGATATTGCCCCCGAGGGAGGATGCAGCCTTGGAAGCCGGGTCCACAGTGAATAACAAGCCGTATTCATTGGCCATCTCTATGGCTTGTTTGGTTATTACACCGGATTGAGCGTGCATGACCATGTTTTCGGCATCGATGTCGTAGATTTTTTTCAGCTTGGAAAGACTCAGAATTACGGCATTGGACAAGGCTGGAATTGCTCCGCCGGTCAGTCCGGAACCTCCACCTCTTGGAACAATGCTGAAATTCATTTCCGCGGCCAGCTTGACTATGCTTTGAATCTGTTTCGTGGTTTCCGGGAATACAACCAACAAGGGTATTTCCATCATGAGACCGGTGGCGTCGGTGGAGAATTGCACCAGGGTGTTGGGGCTGTCTACAACCTTGTCCTCGTCTAAAACCTGGGAAAGCTTGGTTTTTACTTGGTTTTGAAAATCGCTCAATTCATCTATGTATTCGAGGAAAGAGTCAATTTTTTTATTCAAGAATTGGTAATAAAATGAAGCAAGCTCTGATGCATTGTTTTCCAATTGCGAATAGACCCTGTTTTTGATTATTTCGGGATGTATAAACGGATTGCAACGGAGTAGATACAATTCGGAAGCGATTTCCAGAGCCAATTTTTGCTTATCGTTCGGCCATAGTTCGAATTCTTCGGAGGTTATATCCAATACTGAATTTACGATTCTTTGTTTGTTTATATTGAAATACGGAGTTGTTTTTGTCATAAGCATCCACCCATTTATATTTTAATACTGAAGACTGCTATTATGCATCGTATGTAGTAGTTTAGATATATATTTTATTCGCTAAGGTTACTAATTTGAATAAAGTTGCAATTTTGGGAATATATAGAATGCTTCAAATTCCACAACTGCAGAATGTCGGATTGCAACAGAGGTCAGTAAGGAGCTGAGATAGATAGGAGCGCTGAGTCAAATACAGATGGTTTGTATGATTTTAACTATTGAACAGTAAATAATATTTACCTCATGTTAAATGAATTGAAAAGTGTTAATTGGGTTCTTCCTGCAGGGAGGCAGGAGAATGAACAAATAAAGGAAAATTATTGCAAAATTTTTCCACTTTGTTTTTGATTTGGGCTAACATAGTCTCGTTATCAAAATAGTCTATGGCTGAGTTGATCCATTCAGCTATTTGCACCATATGTTCTTCTGTCATACCGCGGGTGGTTACAACCGGGGTGCCCAATCTTATACCGGAAGTAACAGTGGGTGGCCTGGTGTCAAAAGGAACCGCATTTTTGTTCACCGTAATCCCCACTTTATCCAGGGTGTCTTCTGCTGTTTGACCGGTTATTCCTTTTTTGGACAGATCCACTAATAGAAGATGATTGTCCGATCCTCCGGAAACTATGTCAAAACCTGCGTCTTTGAGGCTTGCAGCCAGAGTCTTGGAATTTGCCTTCACTTGCTTTTGGTATAATTCAAAATCTTCTTCCAGTGCCTCTCCGAATGCAACAGCCTTGGCAGCTATAATGTGCATCAAGGGTCCTCCCTGGATTCCGGGAAAAATCTGGGAGTTCAAGGTCCTTTCGTTTTGGTTGGAGCTCAGAATGAAGCCTCCCCTGGGACCTCTCAATGACTTATGTGTTGTCGAGGTTACAAAATCTGCTATTCCTACCGGTGACTGGTGAAGTCCGGTTGCTACCAATCCGGCAATATGGGCCATGTCCACCATCAGTTTGGCACCCACTTCATCTGCAATTTCCCTGAATTTGTTGTAGTCGATTTCCCTGGGATAGGTGCTTGCACCAGCTATTATCAGCTTGGGGCTATGTTTGTGGGCTTGTTGCCTGACTTGCTCGTAATCTATCAACTGAGAGTCCTTGTCCACTCCATAAAATGCGCAATCATAGGTTTTTCCGGAAAAATTTACCTTGCTCCCGTGGGTAAGGTGCCCTCCGTGGGCCAGATCCATACCCAGGATCGTATCTTCAGGTTTCAGTATTCCTGTATAAACTGCCATATTTGCCTGGGAACCTGAATGTGGTTGGACGTTTGCATATTCAGCACCATATAGCTTCCTGGACCTTTCTATAGCCAGTTCCTCTACTATATCTACATGTTCGCACCCGCCGTAATAGCGTTTTCCCGGGTATCCCTCGGCATACTTGTGGGTAAGGCAACTTCCGGAGGCTTCCCGGACTGCCGGTGATGTGAAATTTTCCGAGGCAATAAGTTCGATTGTGTTTCTTTGCCTTTTTTCTTCTTGCTGTATCGCTCGCCAAATTTCCGGATCTTGTTTCTTTAATTCGCTCATAAGCATTGATCAATTCTTGTTTTATTGTTTGTTGTAATTTATGTTGATAAAAGAACTTCGCATCAAGAGTTATGTTTAATAACTCATATTCATGTCTCTGTCAAATTTAAATCGGTCCTTGAATTGGAAGATTGGTTATTCCCTGTAAGTGTCTTTTATTCTTAAAAATATATTAATGTCATTATCCAGGTTGTTTAATAATGTTGCAAAAAACTTTCTTTGCATAAACCTTTTTCAAAAGTAGAGATACGGTGAATTTGCGACAAAATATTTGTCCCTTTTTTTATTTCTGCATTTATATTCTGAATTTTAAAATAATCTGAAATAAGTACTCAAGAACACAATTATTCTCTGAGCCTTGCTGTGTTTATAACTCTCTGAATTTAATGTAAAATCTTGCTGCACTCCTTTTGTGCTTTCAGCAGGGATGATTGATTTGCCGGAATAGCGTTGTGGAAATGGCAACCCAAGCTTGACTGAAACCAGAAGTTCCTAATAGGCAGTAAGTTAACTGGGAGCCCTTGCTCGATTATTTTTATTTTTGAACATGCTTGTAAGACTCGAATATGAATTGGGATCCACAAAGGCTCCCTTTGGATCAGTAATTGTAGCGCAGTCCCGCGTATAGGTTGCTGTTTCTTTCAAACTGTCCGAAAAAGGTATGGTCCTTTTGCCCTAAAAATATGTTCCCCCCTATACTGGTACTCCAGTTGTCGGTTATTGAATAGTGAATGTTGGGACGAATATACGCGTCCTCGTCACTCGGGGAATAGAAGTTCATGAGTGAAAGTTCCAGGTTTTGCATGAGCAGTTGTTTGGTCAGCCTGATGGTGACAACGTGCCTGTTTTCATCTCTATGGGGCTCGCGAGCACTGTTTTCGTAAGCCCCGTAATCCATCATACGCTCCAGGTAATACTGCGTCCCCAGGGTGAAGTCTGTACCGATCTCCACGTCATACCCAAGCAAAAACCTGAATTCGCTGTTTCTAACCAAGGGGTCGTCTCCGTCTTCGTCATCTTCAGAATAGTAGTAACCAAATTCCGCGTTCCCGATACCGGGTCCCAGACTGCCGGTAACACTCCCCCCGAAGACTGAAAGTTCCGGGAAAATCGCTTTGCTATTTATACGTCTACTTTCTTTTCCAGCCGGGCTCTTCCAGTATCCGTCGTAGGCATAAGCCGCAAGTTCGTATCCGGAGATGTTCTTGTATATTCGCATTGCCCATTCGTCGTCCGCAAACCAGGTCTCCGGCCTTTTTACCTCAATTATTTGATTCCTCCCAGCCCTGTGTCCAATACCTTTGTTAAAGTAGGAGATCCTTTCTCCGTCAATATATCTGTCAGAGTCGAATCTGGGTGTATAGACCAGATTCAGGGTGAACGGACCCGGGTACAGGGATGCCTTGATCGCATCCGAGGGTGCCTTTAAATATTCCACGTCCCTTCCTGTAAAAAAGGACTTCCAGTCCTTGGGGAACATGTCGTTGATAAACAGTTGGTCACCAGTTCCCCAGGTCAGGATCTGCCTGCCCACTTTCAGGTCCACTATATTGATGGGAGTGGTAGAAATGTTGGCTTCCCTGAGATCGAGCAACCCTTCCCCTGTTGCCAGATCTACATGGTGCTCTTCCGTTACCGAGTCGTAAACAAAATCAGTTGTCAATTCCGCTGTAAAATGTTGCCAGTATTTGCTCAATGCCACTTGAAGCCGAGTCTCAGCCAGGGATGTATCTTGTTGATGTTCGTCCTCCTGGATCCTGGTGCCTACTCTGGCATCCATGAATCCGCTTAGGTTAAAGGGCAGTTTTTCTTTAAAGCTCTTGGTTTCCTGTCTTCCGGTTTGTTTTTGTTTACCTTCACCCAGTCCGGAGGGCAAGTCCGGTCCATCTTCATCTGAACCGGACTTATCCTTCCCAGAGTCCAACCCGGAAGGCAAGTCGGGTGAGCTATCTTTTTGCTTGTTTTTGTTATCCAGTCCCTGTGGCAATGCCGGGGGAGCCGCCCAAATTGCCGGAGAGTTGAAGATAATAATACTTAACAGGCACCAGCATGTAATTACGAGTTTTCTCATGAACAAACTCCGGAAAAATATTTATTAGTTAGTTCCCTTTGACGACTATCGCAAGTATTTTATCGGGGGCCTGCTCAGATAGCGTTCCGTAAATATATCTTCCGGTATTCCCACGTCGTATTCCACCTCTTTGTAGTTAAGGATTGTGTATCCACCAGTATTTAGATTTTTCATCCTGGATTTGGTGACCGTTTTGTAACCTTGCACATCTTCTACATTCATCACTTGGTATTCCCGGTATTTTTGCCTATTTTTGTCAAAGTAGACAGTCTTCACTGGGATGTAGGTATCCTTGTGTATCCACATCTTGTAATGGGAAAATTCCACCATGTCCTTGTTTTTGGGTACGTTTTTCAACACGTAGTAGTTGTCTGTGGTGTTGACGAGTTCATGTTCATCCAGGTTGGGGTTCCTGCCTGATACGTCCTCGTAAAAGAAATGCGATCCCACAAAATTGGTTCTTTTGTCAGTGGCAGCAATCCTCTTGACCAGATCCATGCCCGGAAGATAGAGCCAGCGGTCGTCGTTTTCATCCTGTGCTATGTGTTTCCAGACCATGAAAACCATTTTCCTGACATCAGAAGGTTTGGTGAAGTAGACGTAGTATTTTTGATTTTTCAGTTTGTTGGATTCTTCGGAATCCATGTCCTTTCTGAGAATAGTAAATTCCCGGTTACGTTCGTTGCCCTGTTTATCGAAAATGCTCATTGCCACTCTGGCCTTGCCGTCTTCTCCCTGGTAATAGGCGGCCTTGTTGGAACGGTGTACAATTTGTTCCACGGATGGGGTTGATGAATCCTCTGCTACTGCCGTGGTAGAATTAAATAAAATCAGTAAGGCAAAAATAGTTGAGAACCCCAAAATTACAATTGCATTTTTTCTTGAGTCTCGCATGATTCTACTCCTTTAATTGTCGCTGTAGTATTGGTTGTATATAGATTGCAAATCCTTAACTATCTCCATTTTGCCGATCAACCCGTGTGGTATCAACATGACATCGCTTTTGATTGGATACAAAACTGCACAGTATGGCAATAACCATTATTCCACCGGAACTTGTCCAGAATAGATTCCTCCAGGTCAAGTCAAAGATTTGTTGCAAATTGATCAAGACAAGTCCAGCAGCGCTAGCAACTATAATAAAGAGAGTCGCGCCTTGGCAGGTTAGAGCCTTGACCGTTGTGTTCGGGAATAACAAGTTTTCCAGTAGCCTTATCATTGAGGGCAGTATCAGTAGGGATGCCAACCCTGCCAATACCAGTATCGCGGCAATGAATATGCCCACGGTCTTGTAGGGAGTAAGCGGGGCTGCAAGAAGGGGCAAAAAGCCTGCACCGATAATTATTACATTTCTGGAGATTGCCCTGGCAGGCTCCCCGAAAACATTGCCCACAGTATCTTTCCAACTCCCGTAGATCCCGTGCATGTTCCTGCTTCTTGCCAGGAAGTGTATTGCATAATCTATCGCCAATCCCAGACTCAGGGATGAAAGTACTGCCACCGGCATATCGTAGGGTTTGCCAATGTACCCGATCATGCCGTAAATAATTGCTATGGTCACGGTAAGCGGTACCATGCACAGGATCCCCCATAGTGCGGATCTAAACAAGATGCTCATCATGAACAGAACCACCAAAAAACTGCCCATAAACGCCTTTAGCATACCAGAGACCATCTTGTCCTGCCATTTTACATTTATATATGTCAGACCGAACCAGTCCTGTTTGAGGTTAAACGGTGGAGGATTGTTTTTCACGTAATTTTGCACTTTTTGAATCACTTTGTTCATGTGCTTGTTGTCTCCGCTTTTTAATTGCAGCCAGAGACAACCCTTTTTGTAGTCGTGCGTGACAAAGTGTCTGAGATCCTGGGGCCTGTGGCTGTTTTGAAAGGTCATCAGGGTTTGGGCAACAGCGCTGCTGCTGTCCGGGATCCGAAATGCCTCCTCGCTTCCCCTTAGTTCCCTGTGTACAGTTTTTACTATGCCTGCAAGGGAATTGGATTTTCCCACAAGTCCGGTTCCATCCAGGTGTTTCTGTAATTTGTCTATGTATTTCAATGCCCTGGGTTGCTTGAATATTTGATCCCTTTGCCGTTCACTGTCCAAAAACGAGAGGATCTCGTCCCAGAGAAAGGATTTTTCGTATGCAGCCTCTTGTTGTCTTTGTTCAGCATATTTTTGCAGTCTATTCAATATCGCGTCCTTGTCTTTGGCAGTTTTCGCAATTTCCTCCGCCTTGTCCATGACCCCGGTGAATGCCTTTTCCGGATTGTCGAATTGCGACCTTGTCTCCTGCAACCTCTTCTCAATCCTTTTTTGGAATCCTTTCATATATCCCTTGACATCGGCTTTTTCCTTTCCCGGCTTTAGTGTCAAGTACGCCATGTATGTACCGCCGAAGTGTTCGTTTAATACTCTATCGGCCACGCGTATGGGATGAGAATAGGTGAACCACTTGGTGGGGTTGTCGTTTATTACTATCAGTTTCAGTCCGTATATTGCAATTATTACCAGGATAGCCACTATTAACAATATCAACTTGGCGTACTTAAAGGTCTTTTCTCCGGTCCTGCTAAGCATCCTGGTCAAAAAGGTGGATTGTTCGCCTCCCTCTTGTGTACCCAATCCCTGCAGCCTGTGTTCCGGAATAAATTTTATATAAGCAGGTAAAAAGGTGATTGTCCAGAACCAGGCCATTATAACGCCGAAAGCTACAAATAATCCGAAGACTTGTACAGGCGGGATAGGTGTCAGGGCCAGGGAAGCGAATCCGGCAGCAGTAGTCAGGGAAGTGAACAACATGGGTTGAAACAGGGAGTCCATTACCTGGGTCATGGTTGCACCACGGTCTTTTATATCCGGATATCGATCAAAGAATTCGCTCAGCACGTGTACAGTATCCAGTACAGCTATAGGCATTATAAATATGGGAATCATGGAACTCATGATATGCACCGTGTTGCCTGTGATCACTAGCAGTCCCATGGTGAGGATAACCGATACCAATGCCACAATCATGGGAGCTATAATCAAGAGCAATTTGCGAAAGAATACCAGCAGCAGGATAAAGATCACTAGCATGGCCAAAGGAGCAGATATGGCCATTTGTTTAAACATTTCCACCCCGAAGGTATCTTCTGCAACCGGCAGACCGGTTATGTGATACTTATCCTCTCCCGGGAAGTTTTGGTACTTTTGTAGAGTACTCTCTATTTGGGAGTTTAGTTCCAGATCATCTGATACGGTACCCAGATCCTGTTGCATTCGGTCGGAAAAATCTTTTAAGTGATCTACCAGTTCTGTAGCAGACAGTACCCTGTTTTTCAGGGAAGATAGGTATAGATTGGCATAGGGAATCCATTTGGAAGCGGATTTATCAGAACTTTTATTTTTCAGGTAGTTCCGGAATGCAGCTATGGATTCCTTGCTAAGTTCCAGCTTTAGGGCTTGTGCCCTCTGGGAGAGCTTGTCGGATTCATCCGAATCTACTGCCGCAATCCTGCTTTGATGCTCTGATTGCAACTCTTTTGCATTTTTCCTCCAATCTTTTGCCAGGTTCTTTATTCTTTTCCATTCATCGCCCTTGCCCTGTTCCAGTTGTTTTGCCAGCAGGTTGATGTTTTCCGCGAATTGTTTTCTGCTTTTACCATAGTTTGCAGCCAGCCTGCCCAGTTTCTGGACTGAATCCAATATGTCCCCGTTTTGACTGAGATAGGGATGTTTGCGCAATTCCAGATTAATCGGTCCCCATAGCCATAATAGGGGGATCTGTTCTTTCAGGTTGCTGTATACCCTGTGGCTGAGTTTTTTGGAAGAGAGCGAAAGATACAGGGCAATTGCTTTGCCGTCCTCGGAGACCAAGGTGCCGTCCAGAAAAGGTATGTTCTGGGCCTTGTTCCTTATTGCCACAGCTTCTTCAGAGCTTAGGGGTGGTTTGCCCATGAGCCATTCAAAGTTCACCGCACCCATGCTGGTTTGTTCTACATTGTCCACCGTGGAGGGAGCTATGGTATCTTCTTTAAGCACTCCTATGTTGTTGTCCAAGTTTTCCGGGCTTGGCCATGTGAGCCTTTCGCTGTAGCGGGTGATTTCGTAGATCCGGTGCAGGGAAACCTGATTGAAGACCCCTTGTTTATCATCGTCGTTTACAATACCCAGAACCACCATGTCGTTCAGGGAGAAGGCCTTTTTCATCTTGTTGTGGAATACGCGTACCTGTGCATCTTCTTTGAGCATGTTTTCCGGATCCGTATCTACGTGAACCGGATTCAACATGCTGAATGTATAGGGCCAGATACTTGGGAGGGAAGCTAGCAAGGCCAGTATCAAGGTAGCGAATAGCATCCAGAAGGTCAGTGTCTTGGGTTTATTCAGGGAGAATTGTATAAGCCTGGAAGAAAAGTTCATGCCGTCACCCTCCTAATTTGCCGTGTAAATACTTTTTCCGAATAACATGAAAATCAGGACATGTCTGTTTATTCCCTGTACAATATTAAAGTAAAATATGATTTTTATTGCAAGTCAACTGGAAAATTTTTTGTTTATAAAATTTGCAGTAAGAATATTTTAGGCAATTCCCTGCATATCGAACTATACACCCTTTTTGGGATGTCGGTATGTTTTAGATCTGGCTTATCAAGTTGTTATGTTATTGTGATGAGATTATAATTTCAGGTGGTTATTATCTTTACAGCGACACTTAAGCCTTGCCAGGTGGCCCACTTTTGCTCTGAGTGCTCATCCAGCCCTCCAGAGGGCAGGATAAGCAAGTCGCACAGTGGACTACCCGGTTGCGTCTTAAATTAATCCCAGTTGTCAGGGTTTAATAATAAAAAATTGTCGCTGTAGTGTTATTTCTTTATAAAGCTATTTTTTATTTTTTTGATCACGGCTGCATAAAAGTATTCTCCTGACAGATTGTCATCCATGTTTGCCTGGGGTCTTATCTCTTGATCAAGTTCAAGATTGGAATTTTGGTCCAGCAAATTTGTAATCAAGTTTTCATTTTCCTCCGGGTTAACAGTACAGGTTATATACAGCATAGTTCCATTTATGGGCAAAGCTCTTGCCTGTTTAATAAGTATTGATTCTTGCAATCTGTTTATTGTTTGTACTTCTTTCCAGTTTCTCTTCCACTTAATATCCGGTCTGCGATTTATCACCCCCAACCCGGAGCAGGGTGCATCGATCAGGGTGGTGGAAGGTCCTTTTTTCAAGGGGGTGTCTTCTGCTGCGTTCGCTGTGAACAAAGGGGGTCGCGTCAGGTTGAGTCTATTGATTTCCCTGCTGCAATGTATGATCTTGTCCCAGAACAAGTCACTGGCCCATAAATTTCTCAATCCTTTCTCCAGCAACAGTGTGGTTTTGTTTCCGTTTCCAGCGCAACAATCCCATATCGGCAATTCCCATTTCCCCATATTCAGCTTGGAAAACAAGTTTTCGATTTCCGGGCTTTGTCTGCTTATTAGTCCGTTTGCCTCCAGCTTGTGCAAATTTATATTGGGAGTCCTGGTAAAAGCGAAGGTGTAGTCCCTGTTATGCCTCATTTCCGGAAGATTATACAGGGATTGCCAGAGGTGTGTCGATTCCGGCATGGTCTGATTTATTCTGATTCCGATTGGTGGAGCCTGTAGTGATTTTTCCAGCATTTTCTTGCATACTGATCTCCCATAGGAACTTATCCACAGATTCACTATCCATTCCGGACATGAATAAAAGCGGCTCCAGAATGTTGCTTCGCTAGGTTTCCCCTGCCTGTAGAAATCTTCAGTGTTGATTTTTTCCACTTCCCCTGTCACTTTTCTGAAGATTGCGTTGGCTGTTTTAGCCAGCCTTTTGGAGACTTTTTGTTTAATGTATCCTACATACCAGTTTACACTTGCATAGTAAGGTATTTTTTCCAGGTGTAGTATTTCGTATATCCCCAAACCTAGGCACAGGTTGAAGTTGTCCGGGAGCTTTTTATTTTTATCATGTATATATTGCGATACAATGTAGTCTAATCGTCCCTTAAAGCGCAGATAGTTGTAACTAATCATTGTGGCTAGATTCTTGTCCTGATCTGTCATCCCGGACTTGTTCAATTCAATGTTTAGACTGGCTTGCAGATCTTCTCCTTGCAAGCTCCGTAAAATTGATTTTATTGCCACGGTTCTGGCCTGTTTCGCAGTGGTGTCTTTGGTCATATAGTGCAAATAGATTTGATTTATGGTATGTTAGTAGGATCCCCAACAAAAGACTATACCTGCAGGCATTCGCTGGGATAAATTTTCAATCCCCATAATACAGTACCTGACCATAGGATGTCTTGTTTATTTTTTTCAACCGTAGGCTCTTCTTGTTTCTTTAAACAAGAACCAAGAACAAGGAACGAGCAAACATGAACAGTTACTTATGCCTGGAGTTTAACTCCCGGAAGTATTTTTTGTCTGCTTTGGGTTCAATTTTTCCAGCTTTCCATCTGATCAAGGTCTTGCTTACTTGACTCAGTATCCAGAAAATGTGTCAAAGCTGCTTCCATTTGATTCAAGGAAACCTTGGTGTCCAGGCAAGGTCCGTAGGGTCTTTCGTTAAGTATCCCGTATACAGGCAAAGGATAGGTATCCTGTATACCGGATGA
>CAJXKR010000051.1 GCA_913055815.1 uncultured Desulfohalobiaceae bacterium
ACACTCTGGCAATCTCGGCTACGAAGTAGCGAGAAAACTATAAAACTGCCTGCAAAATACTTTTTGCAGGCGCGTCCACAAGGAGATAATTCTGGTGAGAAACACGCGGAAAGGTTTGTGGTTCAAGTGTGTTTCATTGTTTGTTCAATTAAAGGTAAATGAACTTATTATACTTATTTGATTAAAATTTCATAACTGTGTCAATAAAAACTAATAACAATGTTAAAATTTTTTGGACGGATCAGATTAAAGGCTTCCGAGATTGTTTATTTGGACCTGTTGACTTTTATATAGCAGTTACATACAGTAAAATAATAGAGGATTATATGAAAAAAGAAATACTGGGTGAACTGACCAACATATCGGCAGTGCCCGAATACAGCGCAAAAGCCTTTCACGAGCACTTGACCCTGCTTGTGGACAGTGTGAACAAGAAAATGGTTTCCCGCCCGGACCTTGAGTCCTTGATCGGCCAAAATCCAGTGAACGTTATGTTTGATAATCACCGCAACCACGCTGTGTTCATGGACAACGTCTTTCAATTGAATCTTTTTTCTCTGTTGCCGGATATTGTACCCTGGGTCTATCGAGCCTATCGCAACCACGGTTTTTCCTTTGACTATTTCCCTGTACATCTCGCTGCGTGGGAAGAAACACTTCGGGAATTCTTTGATCAGAAAATCAGAGATCCCCTGTTGCAAATATACGAGTGGATGCTTTCTCGCCACTCCGACTTTATAGCCATGGCTGAAGAAGTGCCTTACCTAACCGATGCTTCGAACCTATCGGAAAACCAGGATAGGGATAAATTTTTACAGGCCCTTATTCAGGGAGACAGAAAGACTGCTTTGCAAATGAGCCAAGAGCGTACCAAGGCTCCGCAGGATCTGAAAATATTCTACCAGCAGATTTTGCAGCCGGTTATGTACCGTATCGGAGATATGTGGGAACAGGGAAATCTTTCTGTATCCAGGGAACATTTGGCCTCTGCCTTGGCCAACATGGCTGTATCCAATCAGTATATACAGCTCTTGTCTGACTCCGAATTCAGAAAGGGAAAGGTTTTGGTAACTGCTGCTCCCAATGAGTTCCATGTGTTGGGAGGGCAAATGATTGCCAATTGTCTGGAGGCAGAAGGATGGGATGTGAACTATCTCGGTGCGGATACTCCTTTAGCGGATCTCGTGGATTATGTAAGTGAACAGCAACCTGATATTGTGGGCCTGTCAGTTACCATGACCTTTAACCTGGTAAGTGCCAAAGATATTGTTGAAGGTATAAAAAAGCAGTTTCAGCACTCTCCCCCCAGGATCATGTTCGGGGGGCTTGTTTTTGCAAAGCATCCAGAACTGGTCTCGCTGCTCGGGGGTGACGGGTATGCAGAGAACTGTACACAAGCAATAGAGCTTGCCCAAAAATGGAGTATGCTGGATGCGCATGATCGAGATCGTTGAAAACTATCCCGCTTTCCTTGCCCGATTCTTGAGCTTGACCAGGACTTGCCTGGTGCTGATGACAGATGAGAACTACACACTCACCTTTTACAACGAGACATTCTGGCAAGAGATGCATCTGCTTCAGGGAGCGGACGGGATGCATCTGGGGTCCATCCTTTGCCCCCTGGAGGAGGAAGAGTTGTCCCTGACTGTTTCCAACCCCGAGCAAAAACTAGTTCCCCAGATACTTCGGCTCTGTTCCACAGATGCACTGTATCGCTGTTATTGCTGCAAAATTGATGATGGATACCTCATTATTGCCGATAAAGCGGGAAGCAGGGACAATGAAGTCCTGGATAACATGTCACACCTGAGCAACGAGCTTTCCGAATTGAGTCGCGAGCTAAGCAAGAAGAATCGGGATCTCCAGCAGGCAAACGAAAAGATAACCCAACTTGCGCGCACGGATTATCTGACCGGTTTGTCCAACAGGAGCTATTTCCAGGAACGCTGGAAGGAAATATTTTCCCTGACCAAGCGGCACGGGCTGGAGCTCTCCGTCCTGCTCGCGGACCTGGATCACTTCAAGCGGATAAACGACAGCTATGGCCACGATATCGGGGACAAGGTACTGCAGACATTTGGTTCCATCCTGGCAAGTGAATGCAGAACAGAAGATTTAGCCGCCAGATACGGGGGAGAGGAGCTCATTATCATGCTCCCCAAGACCTCCGCTTCCGGGGCAACGGCGTTGTACGATAGGGTACGGAACCAGCTCCTAAATAGCAATATCCTGTCGGATTCGGATTATGTTACTGTCAGCGCCGGAATAGCGGAGTATAAAGCAGGGGATACCGAGGAGTTGCTGCTCAAAAGAGCTGACGATGCCCTGTACCAGGCAAAGGACAAAGGCAGGGACCGTTGTGTGGTATCAGCTTGATGTGCTTTTTATTCCGGAAAAAGGTTGCTGCCGAGATATTCCTAAAAAAGGAGATTCACAATGGCTGAGAAAAATGAAATCATTAACAAACACGAGACTATATTAAAAAAATCTCCCTCTGGTATTCCCGGTTTCGATGAAATAAGCGGCGGGGGGCTTCCCCAGGGTCGCTCCACTCTGGTCTGCGGGGATGCAGGAGCAGGGAAGACCATGTTCGGGATGCAGTTCCTGGTTCGGGGTGCCACAGAAGGAGATGACCCCGGGGTCTTTGTTGCCTTTGAAGAGAATGAAGCTGACCTCAAGGCGAACGTGGCCTCCCTGGGCTGGGATCTGGACACCTTGTCCCAGCAGAAGAAACTGGAGCTGGAATCCGTGAGTGTGTCCTCGGAAGAGATGACCGAGTCTGGCAACTACGACCTGGAAGGGTTGTTCATCAGACTGGATGCTGCTATCCGCCATATCGGGGCAAGCAGGATCGTGCTGGATACCATCGAGACACTTTTCGGTGCATTTACTGATCCGCACTTGGTGCGAGCGGAGTTCCGGCGCCTGCTCAAATGGCTCAAGGAGCGGGGAGTTACCGCTGTTGTGACCGCTGAAAGGGGAGAGGATGGACTTACCCGTTTCGGGATCGAGGAATACGTCTCAGACTGTGTGATAGACCTCTCCCAGTCCATGCGGGGCCAGACCACCCGCAGGCATCTGCGCGTGCTCAAATACCGCGGCTCCGGACACGGAACCAACGCATATCCTTTCCTGATCGGCCAAAACGGCATCCACCTGTTTGCGGTTACGGAACTGGACCTGGACTTTCCGGTGTCAGATGAGCGTGTTTCCAGCGGCATATCCCGCCTGGACGAAATGCTCGGGGGACAGGGTTTCTACCGTGCCTCCAGCATTCTCCTCTCCGGGACGGCTGGCACGGGCAAGTCGAGCATAAGCGCCAGCTTCGTGGATGCAGCCTGCAAGCGCGGGGAACAGGCCCTGTACATATCCTACGAGGAACCCCGGATGCAGATCATGCGCAACATGAAATCCATAGGGATAGATCTGCACAAATGGTACGAGAGTGGGAACCTGGATTTTCATACTACCCGCGTGACCACGCACGGCCTGGAGGAGCACTTTTTCCTGGTCAAGCAATTAATCGATGACAATCCTCCGGATGTGGTGGTTATAGATCCGGTTAGCAACCTGTTGCAGCTTGGCTCCCCAGAGGAGGTCAAGAACCTGCTCACCCGCGTGATCGATCTTATGAAATCGCGCGGGATTACTACCCTGGTGACCGAGTTGATAAGCGGCAGCGGGCTTATGGAAGCCACGAATACGGATGTCTCCTCACTCATGGACGCCTGGATCTTGTTGCGGGATATGGAGAACATGGGCGAACGGACCCGGATTCTGTTCGTACTCAAGGCCCGCGGTATGTCACATTCCCATCATCTCCGGGAGTTTTTGCTTACCCAGGAGGGGATTTCCCTCTTGGATGTCTACTCCGGACCCGAAGGATTGATGACCGGTACTGCCCGCTATACGCAGGAAGCCCAGGAGGAAGCGGAATACAGACGCCGCATGCAGGAGATAGAGCGCAAGAAGAAGGAGCTGGAGCGCAAGCGCAGGGTAAAGGAAGCCAAGCTCAAGGAGATCGAAGCGGATTTCGAAGGGGAAGAAGAATTATTGCAACAAGCAATCCAGGAAGCTGAAGAGGAAGAGAACAAGTACAGGCAAAGACAAAAGCAGCGCGAGCAACTGCGCTCCGGGGATTAAATCCCGTAATCCCCAACTGACCGGTTTATAATCCAAAAAAATCAACAAGGCATGATAACATGGCAAAAAATAAGGATATTTCTCATGGTAACGGAGACGATCTTTCAGAGCGGGAAAATTCCGGGAAGGATCCGGGAATGGAGCAATCCGGCCCTGTTTTTTATTTGCGGCTTTTCGTCTCAGGAAATTCCTCGCGTTCTGAACAAGCCATCCAGAATATCCGGCAGATCTGTGAACAGTATTTACCGGATCGGTACGAGCTCGAGGTTATCGATGTAACCCAATATCCCGAGAAGACCCGGGAGTACCAAATACTGGCCCTGCCCACGCTTTTGAAGGAGCTGCCCGAGCCCTTGCGGAAAGTGGTAGGCGACCTCTCGGAAAAAGAAAAGGTTTTAGAGGGCTTGGATATTAAATGGTTGAAATAGCGGGGTTTTTTATACAGGAAATAAACTATGAAGCTCCTTATTGCTGAAGATGACGATACCTCCCGTAAAATGCTTGCAGTTGGACTTCAAAAGCAGGGTCATGAAGTGGTGGAAACCAGGGACGGGGAGCAGGCTTGGCAAATGATGCAGGATCAGGACCCACCCAGACTCCTGCTCCTTGATATCATGATGCCGGAGATGGACGGCTTGGAGGTTTGTCAAAAGATCAGGGAGAATTATACCCGGGATCCACCCTATATTATACTGATTACTGCCATGGCAGAAAGGGAAGATATTGTTCGCGGCCTCGAGGCCGGGGCAAACGATTATGTTACCAAACCCTACGATTTTGAGGAACTCCGGGCCAGGATCAGTGTGGGTCAAAGAATGTTGGAAATGCAGGCCTCGTTGCTAACAGAAATCAACCAGCACAAAAGTACCAAGAACCAATTGCAGGATAGCTCGGACAAGTTGAATAAGTTGGTGGAACTGAATACAGACGGGATCATGGTCGTGGACAGGGACGGTATGATACTGTTTATCAACCCTTCGGCTGCACATATGCTGGGAAGAACACAGGACGAACTCCTGGGCAACCATTTCGGCTATCCTTTGAGCACGCAAAAAAATACCGAAATAGAATTACTTAGTTCAGACGGCAAAACAAGAGTGGCTGAGTTGCTTACCCAGGAAATGCAGTGGGACGGAAAAGCTGCCCTGCTCACTTGTTTCCGGGACGTAACCGACCGCAAGCTGGCAGAACAGCAACTTCGGGAGAAGGAGGAAGAGCGGGCGGCTCTATACGAAAATGCCCCTTTGACCATACTGCTCGTGGACAGGGAACAAAAAATCCAGGAAGTGAACAGCTTTACCAGCGAATTCCTCGAGTCCCCGGCAGAAGACCTGGAAGGAAAACCAATAGGACAGGCACTGGGATGTCCATATTATTTTAATGAATCCGATGGAAGCGGAATTGACACCAGATGTTCCCAATGCCTTGTTCGCAACTACATACTTGATACCTTTGAGACCGGAAAGAACTACAATCAGGTGGAGGCGAGGTTATCCTTGACCAAACAGGGTCAAAGGCAGGAATTGACTGTTTTGGTTTCCACCAGATTACTGCAACACAGAAAGGAAACCCTGGTGTTGGTTTCGATTGTCGATATCACCCAACGCAAGGAAGCGGAAAAAAAACTCGCAGATATGAGCTTCCACGATTCCCTTACAGATCTGTATAACCGCAACTTCTTCGAAGAAGAGATGAGACGTTTATCCGACGGGCGACAAAATCCCCTGGGGATGATCATTGGTGATGTGGACGGGCTGAAGTTGATAAACGACACCCTGGGGCATCAAATCGGGGATAATATGCTCATTACCACTGCGGATATACTGCGGCAGAAATTACGCACCAGCGATATTATAGCCAGAATCGGGGGGGATGAGTTCGCTGTTTTACTCCCACAAACACCCCGGGATATGGTGGAGCAAATAATGCAGCGACTTCGCCTTGCATTGCAGGAGTACAACGACTCCGAACCAGAGATTCCCCTGTCGGTTTCCCTGGGCCATGCAGTGGGGGAAGGGAAAACAGTGGACGAACAGTCACTGTACCGGGAGGCGGATGCCCGGATGTATCGGGAGAAGGTCGAGAGCGGGGACAATGCTCGCAATGCAGTCTTTCAAGCCCTGACCGGGACCATGCAATCCAAGGACTTTTATAATCAGGGTCACTTCGAACGACTGCAGAGCCTGGCCTCTTTCATGGCAAGTTCCATGAACCTTTCGCAGGAAGTTATCAATGACCTTTTTCTGCTCGTCCGGTTCCACGATTTGGGCAAGGTGGGAGTCCCGGAGCATATCTTGTTCAAGACCACTGCCTTGACTGCAGAAGAATGGGTGCAGATGCGGCAGCACAGCGAGATAGGTCATCGTATTGCCGCCTCGGTGCCGGAATTGGCCCCTATAGCTGACTATATCTATAAGCACCACGAATGGTGGGATGGCCGGGGATATCCCCTGGGATTGTCCGGGCATGAAATTCCGCTTGCCTGCCGCATATTTGCAATTGCAGACGCCTATGATGCCATGACCAGCGAGAGGCCCTACCGCAATGTGATATCCCACGCAGAAGCAATCTCAGAGATCGAGCGCTGTGCCGGCACTCAGTTCGACCCGGACCTGGTGAAACTTGTCCTCTGGCTCCCCTCTTTCTGAGAATGTTTTTTCATTTTGGGAAACACAATTATACACACCCCAGAGATCAGTGGCAGTTATTACTTTAAATCCTGCGGATGGGTTGAACAGCCACCCACGAAAAAAATCTAGTTTCCGAATTGAAAACTTACTATTTCCATATCCGTAAATTAGGAATTTCCGGATGGGAACCAGGCTGTTTTCACCAACGAATCCGTCGGTGGTTTTCATTAATGCAACGCTTAAGATCGTGGTTTTTGCAATGTTGCAACGCTTTGGTTCTTGCATCCTTTGGTGCAATTGCATGTAGACTGGTATAAGGCCTTTTCCCAAATCTTTCTTTTGTTTATCTCTTGGTATGTTTTTTGCTTTAAAATTCAAGGAGGACAGGATATGAAGACAATAGCTTTTTCCCTCTGGGGTGGGCGCGTATCCCCTGTGTTTGAGTCCTCTTCGCAACTATTCATAATTGGGCTCGAGGATAATCTGATAGCTTGGCAGAAAACAATATCCTTGATCCCTTTATCCCGGATGGAAAGTATAAGGATATTGCCGGAAAACAATGTGGATGTGCTTATATGCGGCGCTATTTCCACTCCTTACGCCAAGATGATCCAAGCGCAGGGTGTTGAGCTTTTTGCCTTTGTTACCGGGGAATTTCAGCATGTGTTGCAGGCCTACTTGAACGGTACAATTACGGTAAGTTGCAGTATGCCCGGATGTGGAAGAAGGCGGCGCAGGCGCCGCAGAGGTAAAAATCAGCAATAAAAAGGAGGTGATAATATGCCGAGAAGAGATGGAACTGGACCATTGGGACAAGGACCGGCTACCGGAAGGGGGCTGGGACCTTGTGGAAAAGGAAGGGCCTTTGGCCAAAATTCCCCTGTTGGGAGAAGGATGGGCCTGGGAAGAACTTCCCGCCTCGGTGGGCGGGGGAGAAAACGAAACTCCGGAACGGGATCTGATCAGGGTGCTGGAAAATAAAATCCGTAACATGAAAAACTGTATATGTGTACGTGTCTGTGAGTGTCAAGATAAAATCTTACAGACACGGTAAATTGCCTTCATGTTTAGTTGTTTTTGTTAAGGCAGGAGAATTAATAACAACTTGAAGATATATGAAAAGGAGGTGATAATATGCCATGGGGTGACGGCACAGGACCAGTAGGAATGGGCCCGATGACCGGCAGGGCCGGAGGTTATTGCGCCGGATTCAATATGCCCGGGTTTGCCAATCCAGTACCCGGAAGGGGCTTTGGTTTCGGCAGAGGCAGAGGCCGGGGCTTCGGTCGCGGCCTGGGCATGCGCAGAGGTTTCGGCTGGGGAGCTATGCCCTACCGGGGCTTTGCTCCCCAGTATGCACCTGCTCCGGATCCTTACGCCCAAATAAGCGCAGATCAGGAAAGGCAGATGCTACAGCAGGAAGCTAATGTTCTGCGGGAGTCACTGTCAAACATTGAGCAGAGGCTCAAGGATCTGGAAGACAGGGAGGAAAACGCGCAGCAATAACTTGTTCAGGATAAGCTCCCTTGTTACGACCGGAAAAGGCACGGACCTTTTCCGGTCGAATTTGGTTAATATGGTCAAAATTCCTATCAAGTGAATTTTTAAAACCAGGAGATTTTCTTATGTCCAAAATTGGTATATTCCGTTGCCAGGGAAATGAAAAAAAGTGCCCTCTGACCAATTGTCTTTTATCATTGCAGGAGCGAAAACAGGGGTTTGCAAGATACGATCAGCCGGAACTATATGGGATCTTTTCTTTGCAGGAGGATTTTGAGGAGAATGTGAATTTGGCCAATATTATGAAAAGCAAAGGAGTGGAGGTCATCCATATAGCGACATGTGCGTTCAGCAAAAAGGCGGAAGGTAAGAATTGGGAACTGGGAGGAGGGTATTACAACAATGTCGATTCCATTGCGGAAAAGATAGCAAAAGAAACCGGATTGCCCTGTGTTAAAGGTACCGCGCATTTGCCGGAGGGCTATGAAGTGGAATGTTTTGGATAATAGTTGTAGGATAATTTATTCAAGTTATTTTGTGCCATTACAATATGAAAGGTCTGATTACCGAACAGGAATTTGCCGACTTATACAGAATGTATTTTTGTTTTAGCTGACAAGGTTGTTTTTGTGTTGTTCGTTTACAGGTTGATTGTTTTCGCTCTTGCGCAAGGAATCGTATCCGGTCAGGTAGTTGTAGGTCCCGTTGTGCAAACCCTCCAGAAGCATTTGAGGATTATCCTGAAAGAGTTCGGTGCCAGGGGATGTGATTTGTAGATCTTTGTCCAGGGGAGAGATCAGATTCAAATTTTGCCACCTGCCAATGTAATATTGAATAATGTTCGGCAACTCGGTAAATACATTGACCTCGGGGTTGGGCAGCCCGAAGCTGGAGTTTTTAAGTTTCTCCACTGAGAGGATCTGGTTCTTGTAGAATTTATCCAGGAACATGAGTTCCTGGGGCAAGCGGCCGTCAAAACCCAGAGGCTTTAACAGGCGCAGGAAGAAATTCAGGCCGCTGCGTCCCAGCTTGGCAATAGAGTAAGGGACATAGAGTTCTTTGGGCCTGTTAAGCTGCAAGTAGCTCTTGATCGCCAAAATCAGGCTGCTCAACTCCACTGGTTCGTGATCCGCGAAATTATAGGCCTGACCGGAAAATTCCTCCCGGTTCTCCAGTACATGGTGCACAAAATATGGTATTTCCTTGGTGCTGGTATAGGAATGCTTCACTCCCGGACGTGTTAACAGAAACATCATGGACTGGGCTGCCACTGCAAACAACAATCTTTGGAATCCTTGAATCTTGTGGTCGTGTTTGCCGTAAACCACACTGGGCCGGATGATTGTATAGTCCAATCCCCTGGTGGTATGCAGGTATTCCAGGGTTTTTTCAGCCATTAACTTGGAGCGGGAATAATAGGACAGGGAATTGGTAAGAGGGAGATGATCCGACTCGGTGATATTGTCTCCCATGCTTAAGACAGCTGCCGAACTGAAATGAATATAGGGGATTCCCAGGGCCAGGGCGGCCTTGGCCAAATTAATGCTGCCCCGGTAATTGACTTCGTAGGCGAGTTGAGGGCCGCTATCCAGGGGAGCAATAGAACAGTTGATGATAAAGTCCGGTCGATACCTCTGCAAATACATCCTTATATCCTCGGGCTCTCTAATGCTCAAACGCTTGCTGTTAGGGGCCAATACATCGAAGTCATCACCCTGCTTGGTCTTGAAATAGTGGATAATAGCTCCGCCTATAAATCCGGACCCGCCAACGATCAACCCCAGCCTTTTGTTAGATCCCTTGAAAATCAGGCTGTATTGGTTAGCTCGTTTTTTTGGATAGTCAATTGATTTTATTGTGAATTTATTTTTTTCTTCTTTCATGTTTTCACCTTCTTAACTCTATAGTATAATAAGATCGAACAGTTTAATTATAGGATAAGATAACTGGGCTTCAAAAGCAATGGTCTGTTTGTTTCAGCAATTCTAATTTTAAAATGGGGGCGTCCACTTGCCCAAACAGTCATGCCAGTTTGCTTCCCTGCCGTTTTAAGGTTTGCCAAAACTTGCATTTTTTGCTTATAATAGATTCAGGACCATAGGCCCAGCAAATCCTGTGTTGGCATGCGCGATGCAAAAATCGGGCTGGATGGGGTCTGCTGTGCCCGGCAGGACATGTAGTTTAAGAATGCAGCCTTTGAATGGAAGAGACATGAATCAAAAAAACTCCTGGTTACCGGGGCTACAGGATATATCGGCAGTAGGCTGGTTCCCCAACTCTTGTACAAGGGTTACCGGGTACGGGCCCTGGTCAGGTCTGCTGAGAAGCTGGCCTGTAAGCCCTGGTGCAAGCACTCCCAGCTGGAGATTGTAGAAGCGGACTTGTTTGACCCTGAATCTTTGATTCCGGCTGTCCGTGGTTGCGATGCCCTCTTTTACTTGGTGCACTCCATGAATCCCCAGGTTCGGGACTTTATCTCCGCTGACCGGGAAGCTGCCAGCAATATGGCCCGGGCAGCTAAGCAGGAAGGGGTGGGGCGAATAATCTATCTGAGTGGTTTGGGAGAGGATAACCCCAATTTGAGCAAACATTTGCGTTCCAGGGCCGAGGTCGGAAGAATCCTGCAAGACAGCAAAGTTCCTACAACTGTCCTGCGTTCCGCGGTTATCCTGGGATCTGGCAGCGCCTCGTTTGAACTGATCCGTTTCTTGACCGAGAGGATGCCGTTTATCATCGCCCCATTTTGGGTGCGAACCTTGTGTCAGCCCATAGCCATAAGCAATGTTCTGGAGTATTTGGCTGGCTGTCTGGAAAATCCCCAAACCGCGGGTCAGACTTACGACATAGGCGGTCCGGAGATATTAAGCTATGAGGATATGTTTCATATTTATTCCCAAGTCGCAGGTCTGTCCAGGCGGATAATCCTTAAAATTCCTTGTATGCCACCCAAGCTTCTCTCCAAATGTGCAGCTAAGATAACTCCGATTCCTGCAGTTCTCTCCGAACCCCTGATAGAGGGGATGCGCAATCCCGTAATTTGTCAAGATCACCGGATCCGGGAAATAATTCCCCAAAGGCTTTTAACCTGTCGACAGGCCATGGCCAAATGCATTCAGGCCTTGTGCCGGGACCGCAGTCAAAACAATTGGATACAGTCCGAACGACCCGAACCTCCGGAATGGTTCACCCCAGGTGATGGATATGTGGCCGAGGGTGCGGTAATGGAAGCCTCCTATCGAATGGTGCTTCAAGGTACCTCGGCTGAATTCTGGCCCCTGGTGGAAAGCATTGGCGGTTCCCGCGGATGGTACGGAACTGATTTGTTATGGTATCTACGGGGGATCATGGATAGGTTGATCGGTGGCGATGCCCTGCAGCAGGGTCGCAGGGACCAGTTCTGTCTCAGGGAGGGGGACCCCCTGAATTTTTGGAGAGTGCAGGAAATCCGGGCACCGAATCTTTTATTGTTGCTTTCGGAAATGAAACTGCCAGGGGAGGCTATGCTTGAATTCAGGCTCCGGGATATAGCGGATAATCAATTGGAAGTAGTATTAACGGTACGTTTTTTGCCCCGTGGTCTTGCCGGTTTGACTTATTGGCATCTGTTCTATAAAACACATGATCTGGTGATCAGGACTATGCTTCTCAACATGGCCAGCACTTTTAACAGGCCTGTTATCTTGCAACCAAAAAAGCCCCGTCATAATAAAGTTAGTATGGATTTGAATAGTTAGGATATATATGGATGACAAAATTATCTTGGTAACCGGGGCCACGGGATATATCGGAGGCAGGCTGGTCCCCCTGCTCTTGAATAAAGGGTACCGGGTACGTGCAGTTGCCAGATCCAGGTCCAAACTTGCCTGCAGACCCTGGGCAGAGCACCCCAATCTGGAAATAGCAGTAGCTGACCTGTTGGATTTTGAATCCTTGAATACCGCAGTTCGGGGATGTAGGGCTGCTTTTTACCTGGTTCACTCCATGAATTCCGGTGTTCAGGATCAGGAGGAAACCGATCGCCAAGCTGCCCAAAATATGGCTCGAGCCGCCACCAAAGAGGGATTGGAGCGCATTATTTATTTGAGCGATTTGGGAGAGGACTCTTCCAATCCAAGCAGACACCTGCGCTCCCGGGCCAAGGTGGGGAGTATCCTGCAATCGAGTGCAGTATCCACTACTATCCTTCGCTCCTCTATCATATTGGGGTCCGGAAGCGTATCCTTTGAACTGGTTCGCTACTTGACTGAACGGATGCCGATCATTCTTGTTCCGCAGTGGGTGGATACTTTATCCCAGCCTATTTCAGTAAGGAATGTCCTGGGATACTTGGCCGGGTGTCTGGAAAAAAAACAAACCGCGGGAAAAACCTACGATATAGGTGGTCCGGATGTTTTGACTTATGAGGATATTTTCCGGATTTACGCTCAAGAATCCGGTTTATCTAAGCGTTTCCTGATCAAGGTCCCATTTTTGAATTCCAAATTTCTTTCCTGTTACGCCCACTTGGTTACCCCTTTGCCAGCCAACCTGGCGGAAACCCTGATTGATAGTTTCCGGGACAAGGCTGTCTGTCAGGATCAAGAGATCAAGGAGCTTATCCCTCAAGACCTTTTGAGTTGCAGGGAGGCTATCTCGGTCGCCCTGCAGAAAGTCAACCGTGACCAGGTGCAAACCTGCTGGATGGATGCCGGAGAACTGGATGCTCCGGAATGGATTGCTCACGGGGATGTTGCCTATGCCGGGGGCACTGTTTTGGAGTGCGCCTACGAAGTTACCCTGCAGGGTTCAGTTTGGGAGGTTTGGCCAATGTTGGAGAGTATCGGGGGGTCCAGGGGTTGGTACGGCATGGATGTGCTTTGGCGTATTCGGGGTGATATGGATCGGCTGGTGGGAGGTCCGGGTTTGCGCCGGGGCCGCAGGGATCAGTCCCGTCTGCAGGTGGGTGATGCCCTGGATTTTTGGAGGGTGTTGAAGGTGGAGCCTCCGAATGGATTGTTGCTGCTCTCGGAGATGAAACTTCCCGGAGAAGCCATGTTGGAGTTCAGGCTCCTGGAATTGCCAGGCGGGCAAGTTAAAATTGTGCAAATAGCCCGTTTTTTGCCCAGCGGTTTGTCCGGGCTGTTGTACTGGTATCTCAGCTATCCCTTGCACGGTCTGGTGTTTAAAAGCATGTTGCAGAATATATCCCGCGAATCCGGGCATTCCGTCCTTTCCGGACCCACCATGCTCCAGGAAAAACAACAGGCTTTGCATCAGGGTTGACAATCTTCAATTAGAATACAATAAGGTTATAGTAAGAAAAAGAACCAATAGCCTGTTTATTCTTCAAGTTGAGCCCTTTTTTCTCGCAACGAAAGTTTTCGTTGTCGAGATTGCCCATGCTTCATTGTGTCTCAAGGCATGAGAATCAAGATGCTATAGTTGCGCGACTTTTGTCATTGCAGCGTTGATTTACGAGGAGTTCGGATCGGGTTTTTCAGGATGGTATCAGGGGATGCCTGCAATATGGACCCGCAGGGGCTGAAAGTTTCAATTACCTTCCCCTGCGGTGTCCAGTATTGAATGCGTTTACTTTTGGGGTTTGAATATTTCCTCTGGCTTGGAAGTGGTTCCGGTATCACCGGGGAAGTCTTCGTATTTGTGTGCCTTTTCCCCGCTCTCCAGCAATTCCTTGGCCTCAGCCATGAATTCGTTGTAATTGTGCTTAAGCTTATAAAAACCGTGCCACCAGGTGTAGTCCGGTCCCATCATGGCAGCCCCCATTCTGGCCCTTCTTCCTTCGTGATGCCACAGTTCGTAGAAGGTCACTTCCAGCTTCTCGTCAAAGTATTTTTCATTGTCCAACAGGCCTTTGTCATACAGCTTGTCCATCATTTCCCTGGCAGGCTTGTAATATTCCTGATTGTAACTTCTGACTGCCTGGTCCAATTGTTGATAGTGATCATTGGTCCAAGTATCGCTATGGCACTGATTGCAGATCTTTTTCATCTTGTCCCGTTCGGTTTTCCAGTTGGTGTCTGCAGGAAAAGCTCCAAATTCAGAGGGCCGTACGGTTAGCGGTGCTTGGGTTTCCCAGGAGAG